>CAYGUQ010000030.1:0-18798 GCA_964352995.1 uncultured Rhodobacterales bacterium | reverse complement strand
CGCGCCCGGCGCCGTCTGTGAGCCTTGGCGCGAACGGCGCGGCTACCGGCCGGGCTGGGGGTGGTCGGACGGCCGCACCGCCCGGCGCAGGCAGTCGGCGAGCAGGCTCCGCTCGACCGAGAGCGGCGCGGTCCGCGATGCGCTGATCCCGACCGGCCCGGACAGGAGCGGCGAGGCGAGATCGACCGCGCAGAGGGTTCCGAGCGCGAGTTCGTCCGCGACGACGCCGCGCGAGATGAACCACAGCATGTCCGAGGACTGCACGATCTTGCGCCCCACCGGCAGCGCCACCGTCTCGAAGGCGCCCTTCATACCGGGCATGCCGATGCTGGCGAGGTAGCGCTCGACGGTCGGCGCGATCACCGCTCCGGCGGGCGGCATGACGAGCGGATGGTCGGCGATCGCCCGCTCCGGCGGCGCAGTGCGCAGGATCGGGTGTCCGGGCCGGCAGACCAGCGCGACGTCCTCGATGTAGAGCTGCTCGAAGGTGACCCCGGCCCCGGCCCCCGTATCGGGCATCCGCCCCACCACCAGTTCGAGCGCGCCGTCGCGCAACTGGTTGAACAGCAGCCAGTTCGGCCCGGTCAGGATGTGCAGCCGCACATGCGGCGCCGCCTCGCGGAACGCCAGCGCCGCGCGCGGCAGCAGCGCGGTCGCCGCCGTCGGCAGGACGCCGACCGAGAGGCTGATCCGGGGCTCGGCGTCGAGCGCAAGCCGGTCTCGCCCGCGCATCAGTTCGATGATCGACGCCGCCGCGTGGGCCTGGAAGATGCGCCCGGCCTCGCTCAGGCGAACGCCGCGCCCGACGCGGTCGAACAACTTCGCGCCGAGCATGTCCTCCAGCTCCTTGAGGCTGCGCGACACGGCAGGCTGGGTGACGTTGAGCCGCGCCGCGGCCTGCGACACGCTCTCGACGCGCGCGACCTCCAGAAAGCAGCGGATGTGGCGGAGCCGAAGCTGTGCATCCCAATTCATAACGCAAGTGATATGGAACATGCGCAGAAGATCAATATTGGGCGCCGAGCGTTATTGGTAAGCTCGCGACGCGGTCACGCCCCGGAGGTCAGACAGTCATGAGCGAGCGTTTCGACACCGGCATGCGGACCCGGCGCGCCATTCTCGGCGACGCCCATGTCGACCGCGCCGAAGCGGCGAAGGACGCCTTCGACCTGCCGTTCCAGACGCTGATCACCGAGAGCGCCTGGGGCACGGTCTGGGCCGACGAGGCGATCAGCCGCCGCGAACGCTCGATGCTCACCCTGGCGCTGCTGGCGGCGACCGGCGCCTTCGACGAGATCGCGATGCACATCCGCGCCACCGCAAACACCGGCGCGTCGCGCAACGACGTCATGCAGGCCTTCCTGCATGTCGCGATCTACGCCGGCGTCCCCAAGGCCAACCATGCGATCAAGATCGCGAAAGCGACATACGCCGAGATGGAGGAGACCAAGCCATGACCCAGCCGGGCGAGTTCCACGCGCGCGACCGGGGCGCGCATCCGCCGGCGCTCACGCCCGGTTACAAGACGTCGGTGGCCCGCAGCCCCCGCTTCCCGCTCATCGCGCTCCGGTCCTCGATCTCGGAGATCACCGGACCGGCGTTCGGCGACGACGATCTCGCGCCGGGCGACAACGACCTGCTGACGAACTTCGCCCGGCCCGGCGAAGGCCCCATCGGGGAACGCATCCTGCTGCACGGCCGGGTGCTGGACGAGAACGCCAGACCCGTGCCGCACACGCTGGTCGAGATCTGGCAGGCCAACGCCGGCGGTCGCTACCGGCACAAGAAGGACACCTATCTCGCGCCCATCGACCCCAATTTCGGCGGCTGCGGCCGGGCGCTCACCGACGCGCACGGCTACTACTGCTTCCGGACGGTCAAGCCCGGCGCCTACCCGTGGCGCAACCACGTCAACAACTGGCGTCCGGCGCACATCCACCTGTCGGTGTTCGGGTCGGGCTTCGCACAGCGGCTGATCACGCAGTGCTATTTCGAGGGCGATCCGTTCATCCCGCTCTGCCCGATCGTCCAGACCATCCCCGATCCCAAAGCCATCGAGCAGTTGGTCGCGGCGCTGGACCTCAACGCCACGATCCCGCTCGATACGGTGGCCTACAAGTTCGACGTCGTGCTGCGGGGCCGCCGCTCGACGCCGTTCGAGAACCGTCCGGAGGGGAACTGAGCCATGCCACAGACGCTGCATTACCTCCGGGAGACCGCTTCCCAGACGGCCGGTCCCTACGTCCACATCGGCCTCGCGCCCGGCGCGGCGGGCTTCTCGATCTACGACCGCGAGCTCGGACGGGACATCGCCGGGCCCAACGCCGCGGGCGAGCGCGTCAGGGTCGAGGGCCGCGTGATCGACGGGATGGGCGCCGCCGTGAAGGACGTCCTGCTCGAAGTGTGGCAGGCGAACGCGGCCGGCCTCTACGCGCATCCCGAGGGCGGCGGGCCGGTCGAGGAGGGCTTCCGCGGCTGGGGCCGCGCCATCAGCGACTTCGACACCGGCGAATGGGGCTTCGACACCGTCAAGCCCGGCGCGACGCGCGACCGCAACGTCGGGACGCAGGCGCCGCATCTGAACTTCTGGATCGTGGCGCGGGGCATCAACATCGGCCTGAACACCCGGATGTATTTCGGCGACGAGGCCGGCGCGAACGCCGCCGACCCGGTGCTGAACCTCATCGAATGGGCGGACCGGAGGGCGACGCTGATCGCCCCGCGATCCATGCGCGAGGGCAGGCCCGTCTACCGTTTCGACATCCGGCTTCAGGGCGACGGCGAGACCGTCTTCTTCGATGTCTGAGGTCGCCGCCATGAGCACGCCCTGCATCATCTGCGTCGCCATCACCGGCTCGCTGCCGACCAAGGCGAACAACCCCGCCGTCCCGATCACCGTCTCCGAGCAGATCGAGAGCACGCACGAAGCCTTCGAGGCCGGCGCCGCCATCGTGCACGCCCATGTGCGCAACGACGACGAGACGCCGTCGTCGGACCCCGCGAAGTTCGCCCGGCTCAAGGAGGGGATCGAGCGCTGCTGCCCGGGGATGATCATCCAGTTCTCGACCGGCGGCCGCTCCGGCGCCGGCGCGGCGCGCGGCGCCATGCTTTCGCTGCGCCCGGACATGGCGTCGCTCGCGGTCGGGTCGAACAATTTCCCCAACCGCGTCTACGAGAACCCGCCCGATCTGGTGGACTGGCTCGCCGGCGAGATGCGCGCCCATGGCGTGAAGCCGGAGGTCGAGGCGTTCGATCTCTCCCACATCTTCCAGGCGGCGAGGATGCACGCCGACGGGCGGATCGAGGCCGCGCCCTACGTCCAGTTCGTCATGGGCGTGAAGAACGCCATGCCGGTCGACCGGGCGGTTTTCGACTTCTACGTCGCGACGGTCCGCCGCCTGTTCGGGGCGGAGGCGCCGTGGTGCGCGGCGGGGATCGGCGCGCAGCAGATCACGCTCAACGAATGGGCGGTCGCGGCGGGAGGCCACGCGCGCGCGGGCCTGGAGGACAACGTGCGCCTCGACCGCGACACGCTTGCGCCGTCGAACGCCGCGCTGGTGCGCCGGGTCGTGGACATCTGCGAAAGGCATGAGCGGCCGGTCGCCGACTGGCGGCAGGCGCGGCGCATGCTCGGGCTGCGGGACGCCGGCGACGAGGCCGCGCAGCCGTGATCTCGGTCTTCGACCACCCGTGGCTCGGCGGGCTCTTCGGCGACGAGGCCGCCGCCGCGCTGTGGTCGCCCGCAGCCCAGCTCGCACACTGCGCGGCGTTCGAGAGTGCGCTCGCCCTTGCGCTCGGAGAGGCGGGGCTCGCGACGCCGGACGAGGCGCAGGCTGCGGCGGCGGCGCTGACGGCGTTCAGGCCCGACGTGGACGCGCTCCGAACCGCGACCGGCGTCGACGGGCTGCCTGTTCCCGAACTGGTGCGCCAGATGCGCCGGCATGCCGGCGCGGCGCGCGAGGCCGTGCACGCCGGCGCAACCTCGCAGGACGTGCTCGACACCGCGCTGTCGCTGACGCTGCGCGACCATACGAGCCTGCTTCTCGCCCGTCTCGACGGTCTCGCAGCGCGGCTTGAAGCGCTGTCGCGCGAACACGGAGCCGCGCCGCTCATGGGCCGCACGCGCATGCAGGCGGCGCTGCCGATCACCGTGGCCGACCGGATCGAGGCGTGGCGGACGCCGCTCGTGGACGGAGCCGCGCGCCTGACCGCGCTGCGGCCGCGGGTCGAACGGCTGCAGCTCGGCGGCGCGGTGGGCGTCGCGCACGCCTTCGGCGCGAAGGCGGCGGCGGTCGCGGCGTCGATGGCCGCCGCCCTCGGACTGCACGCGCCGCCGCGCGCCTGGCACTCGGACCGCGGCGCGGTCATCGAGCACGCCGGCGCGCTTGCGCTGGTCTCCGGCGCGCTGGGAAAGCTGGGGCAGGACGTCGCGCTGATGGCGCAGCAGGGGCTGGACGAGATTGCGCTCAGCGGCGGCGGCGGCTCCTCGGCCATGCCGCACAAGGCCAATCCGATCCTCGCGGAGCTGCTGGTGACGCTGGCGCGGTTCACCGCCACCCAGATCGCAGGCATGCATCACGCCCAGATCCACGAGCAGGAACGCTCGGGCGCCGCGTGGATGCTGGAGTGGATGATCCTGCCGCAGATCGCGGTCGCCACGGCGCGCGGCGCGTCCGCGGCGGAAACCTTGCTGGATCGGGTCGAGCGGCTCGGCGCGCCGTGACCGCGGCGCGCGCAGGGGCCGCCCGGCGGCGCAGGAGAGCCGCGGCGCCGGCTTGCGGATCTTCCGGCTCACGGTCGCCGCGCGGAGATGATGATCACGACCCGCCGCCCCCCACGCCGACTGCGCGCGCCGCATCGTCGCCGAGCGTCTCGATCCGAGGGCGACGACCGCGCCTGAGCGTTGAGCCAGCCGGCCTGACGGCGTCGTCCACCATCTTGGCGCCGCGCGCGGCGGCCGTCCCGGACAAGCGATCGCGCACCAGAGCCTTCGCCCGCGCGACCTCCTCAACCCGCGCCTCCGCGCCGCGCGCCGCCGCGCGTTCGGCCTCACGCACTCACCTAATCCGCGTCTCAGCCGTGCGCCCGATCTTCGATGCGATCGACTGGATCGCCGCCCACCGGCTCCCATGGTCGTCCACCATTCGAACCGCCCGCTCGCGCGCCTCCGGCGCATGGCTTGCCGACGAGTTGCCCATGGCTCAGTCCTCTCGCAGCAAGAAGCCTCCGGGAAACCCGACGCGGTTCGCCGCCAACCGAGGCGCCTGCCCGACACGTGCAGCCTTCGATGCGGCGCGGGATGCGCGAGGCCACCGGTCTAGCGCGAAGCGTCGACGTAGATCGCAGAGAACGCCTGGCGGACCAGTTGGACCGTCTCCTCGCGCCGCCGCTCGATGTGAGCGCGCGTCAGGGCTGCGGCGCGATCCTCTTCGCGCTGCAGCACAGCCCCGACAATGGCGCGATGGGCGGCCAGACCCGCGGCCGGGCCGCCGATACCCGCCTCGCAGATCATGTTGAAGTTCACAAGTCGCACAAAGCGGATCCGCCCGTTGAGATTGCGCAGCATCGCTTCGAGCTCCGCATTGCCGGACAGGCCGGTCAGGCGCAGGTGGAACGCCTCGTCGATCGCGAGAAGGCGCGCGGGCGGCGCGTCGTCGGCGTAGTCGGTCGCGGTCTCGTCCAGATATGCGGCGAGCGCCTCGATGTCCGGGCGATCCGCGCGCTGGCAAGCCCTGCGCGCCGCCTCGGCCTCCACCGCGGCGCGCGCCTCGTAGAGATCGACAATGCGCGCCGGGCTCAGCGGCCGGCAGAAAACGCCGCGCCCTGGCTGCGCCACCAGAAATCCCTCCGCCACGAGCCGGTTCAGCGCCTCGCGCAGCGGCGTGCGGCTGACGCCCAGGTCGCGCGACAGCGCCCCTTCGTTCAGACGCTCCTCGGGTCGGAAAGTGAAGTTCGCGGCCATGTCGCGCAGGGCCGTGTAAGCCCGGTTGGCCTCGCTGTCGGCTTCGGTCATCGGAATTCCGCGTTCACATCTGCATAAATCTCTGTATACAGATTTGACGACCAAGTCGCCACGAGGATGACGTGTCCAACCAGATGAACGGCGCAGAGGCCATGGTGCGGATGCTGGAGGCGCAGGGCGTGCGTCACGTGTTCGGCCTGTGCGGCGACACCACGCTGCCATTCTACGACGCGATGCACCGGCTCGATCATCCCATCACCCATGTCCTGACGCGCGATGAGCGCTCAGCCGCCTATATGGCCGACGGTTACGCGAGGGTGACTGGCCGCGTCGGCGTGTGCGAGGGGCCGTCGGGGGGCGGGGCGACCTACATTCTGCCCGGCCTCATCGAGGCCAACGAGAGCAGCTACGCCGTGCTGGCGATCACGACCGACATCTCGGTCGGCTCGTACGGCAAGTATCCCCTGACGGAAGTCGACCAGGCGGCGCTGATGCGCCCTCTGACCAAGTGGAACACGGTGATCCCGAAGGCTGCGCTGATCCCGCGCATGGTGCGCGCGGCCTTCCGCGCGATGACGACGGGCCGACCGGGCGCGGCGCATCTCGGTCTGCCCTACGACATCCAGTACGACCCGGTCGACGCCTCCGACATCTGGGCCGACGCCGCCACGGCGACCTTCCCGGCCTATCCGGTCGCGCCGGCGCCGGGCGCGGCGGAGGCGGCGGTGGACGCGATCCTGTCGGCGAAGGCCCCGTTGATCGTCTGCGGCGGCGGCGCGGTGATCGCTGGAGCGGAGAGCGAACTCGCCCGGCTGGCCGAACGGCTCGACATTCCGGTCGCCACCTCGATCTCAGGCCAGGGGGCGCTGGCGGAGACGCACCCGCAGGCCGTCGGCGTCGTCGGCTCCAACGGCGGCACGGACGAGACGTGGGAGGCGATGGAGGCCGCTGATCTGGTGGTGTTCATGGGCTGCCGCGCCGGCTCCACCACCACTGCGCGGTGGGAGGCGCCGAAGCCCGGCGCGCGCATCGTGCATTTCGATGTGGACCCGATGGTGATCGGCGCGAACTACCCCACCGAGGTCGGGGTGGTCGGGGATCTGCGGCTGGCGCTGACGCAGGTCAACGCCGTGCTGGACGCGCGCGAGGAGAAAGCCGCATTCGGCGGCGCAGCGCGGGTCGAGGCGATCCGAGCGCGCAAGTTCGAGGGGTTCGACAAGCTCGCCGCCTCCGACGCGACGCCGATCCGGCCCGAGCGCGTCATTGCGGCGCTCATGGAGGCGCTGGATCCCGACGCGACCGTCGTCTCCGACCCCGGCACAAGCTGCCCCTACCTGTCCGCCTACTATCGCCTGCGCAGCCCCGGCCGCCACTTCATCACCAACCGCGCCCACGGCGCGCTTGGGTACTCGCTGTCGGCCGCGCTCGGCGCGTGGTTCGGGCGGCCGGAGCGCAAGGTGGTCGCGCTTATGGGCGACGGCTCGTTCGGCTTCACAGCGGGTGAACTGGAGACCGTGACGCGCTGCCGCGCGCCGATAACCTATGTCGTCTTCTCCAATGCGGGCTTCGGCTGGATCAAGGCCAGCCAGCGCGACGATGTGGAGGGCCGCTACTACAACGTGGACTTTGGCCGGGTGGATCAGGCTGCGGTCGCCGCCGCGTACGGCGTGAAGTCCTGGCGGGTGGAGAACCCGGCGGATATGGCGCGCGTGCTGCGCGAGGCCGTAGCCCATGACGGACCGACGCTGGTGGACGTGATCTGCCAGCCGCTTGAGGAGGCCCGCGCTCCGGTGCGGCGCTGGATGGGTTGACGGCGCGCCAAGACGCCGAACCCGCAGACAGACAGAGAGGACGACCGATGACCAAGCTGATCCCGAGCGTCGCCGCGGCGCTGGCCGCCGCGCTCAGCCTGTCCGGCGCCGCCGCACAGGATTACCCCGCCAAGGACATCATGCACATCATGCCGTGGGGCGCCGGCGGCGGCACCGACACGGTCATGCGCACCTTCATGAACTTCGCCGAGACGCCGCTGGGCGTTGGCGTCAACACCCAGAACGTCACCGGAGCGCAGAGCGGCGTGGGCGCCCTGCGGCTGATGAACAGCCGGCCCGACGGCTACACCATCGGTTCGCTGACCTGGGACAGCGTGATCACCGTGCCATACTACGACCTCGTGCCCGGCTACGACACGGACGCCCTCGCCTACATCGGCTCGGTGACCATCCACCCAACTGCGCTGGTCGTCGGCGCCGACACGCCGTTCCAGACGCTTGAGGAGTTCGTCGAGGCGGCGAAGGCCGCGCCCGGCGAGTTCGCGATCTCCAATGTCGGCACGGGGGGCGTGTGGCACCTGCCGGCGCTGGACTTCGCCGACGCGGCGGGGATCGAGGTCAAGCACGTGCCCTATCCGGACGGCTCGGGCTCCCAGCGCGAAGCCCTGCTCTCGGGCGAGACCGAGGCGGCGAGCATGAGCGTCTCCGCCGCCTTCCCGGCGCTGGAATCCGGTCAGGCGCGGCTGCTGGCGGTGATGGGCGCCGAGCGCGACCCCAACTTCCCGGACGCGCCGACGATGCGCGAGCTGGGATACGACGTGGAGTGGGGCAGCTTCCGGCTGATCGCCGCGCCTGCGGGCGTGGACGCCGCCCAGATCGCCGTGCTGGAGGCGGCGTTCTCGAAGGTGTTCGACGATCCCGACTTCCAGGCCCGCGCCGAGGAGACCGCCATGGGCGCCGTCTGGATGGGGTCAGAGCAGACGACGGCCTATGTCAAGGCGCAGCAGGACAAGGCCTTCGAGCTGATCGACAGCCTGATCGAGCAGGGCTTGCTTGAGCGCTGAGCGCCGCATCGGCGGGGGAGCCGCGTTCGCGCTGGCGCTGCTCGCGTTGAACGCGGTCTACCTGACCGAACTGCTCGGCATGGCGGCCCCGTTCGCTCGCGGCGAGCCGGGGCCGTCGTTCCTGCCCTGGCTGTTGTGCGGCTTCCTCTTCGTCGCCGCCCTTCGCATCCTGCGCGACGAGCTCCGCGCGCCGCCCGGCGAGCCCGTCGATGCGGCCCCTGCGCTGCGCCGTATCGACGTGCTTGGGCCCCTGAGTGTGGGCGCGCTCACGGCCGGCTTCATCGCCGCCTTTCCCTATGTCGGCTACGCCGTCGCAACGGCCGTCTACGTGTTCGCGATCGCGCTCATGTTCAACTTCGAGCAGACCCGCAGCTGGGGGGCCTCCCTGTTGTGGAGTGCGGCGACCGCCGCCGGCGTCACGTGCTTCGGCTGGTTGTTCTTCGTGCGGCTGTTCGACCTGTTCCTGCCCGGCTGGTCGCTGTGATGCTGGCCGAGCTCGGAGCCGGTTTCCTCGCGCTGGCGCAGCCCGTCACGGCGCTGCACCTGTTGGGAGGCTTCCTGCTGGGACTCGTGTTCGGCGCCATTCCCGGCCTGACCGCGACGCTGGCCATCGCGCTGCTCCTGCCCTTCACCTTCGGGATGGCCACGACCGACGCCTTGGTGGCCGTGATGGCGATCTACATGGCGGGCATCTACGCCGGCTCGATCACCGGGATCACCGTCAACATCCCCGGCGCACCTTCGGGGGTGGTCACCAGCATCGAAGGGCACGCGCTGATGAAGCGTGGCAGAGGAGCCCATGCGCTCGGCCTCTCCGCTTTCGCTTCCGCCGTCGGCGGGCTGATCGGCGCCCTGGCGCTGATGTTCGTCGCGCAGCCGGTAAGCCGACTGGCCCTGCTGTTCCAGACGCCGGACCGCTTCTCGCTGGTGCTGCTGGCGGTGGTCACGGTGACCGTCGTCGCGCGCGGGTCGCTGTGGAAGGCGGCGACGGCGATGACGCTGGGGCTGATGATCGCGACAGTCGGCATGGACCCGATGGTTCCGCGCGGCCGCTTCGTCTTCGACAGCCCCTATCTGGTGGAGGGCGTCGGCCTGCTGCCCGCCGTCATCGGCCTATTCGCAATCTGCGAGCTGTTCGCCCAGGCCGCGACCCCCGCCGCGCTCTCCGCAGGCCGCGTCGCCGCCGACCTGCCTCGGCCGCGCCGGCGCGACTTCGCGCCAGGTTGGGCCGCGATCCGCGCCATCGGGCCGTGGACGTATCTCAAGAGCGCGGCCATCGGCGTCAGCGTCGGCATGCTGCCTGGCGGGGGCGCCTCCATGGCGTCGTTCATGGCCTACGCCGAAGCGCGCCGGGCCTCCAACGATCCGGGCGCCTACGGCGAGGGTTCGGAGGAGGGGTTGAGCGCCTCGGAGACCGCCAACAACGCCATGTGCGGCGGCGCGGTGGTGCCGCTGCTGACAATGGGCATTCCGGGCGACGCGGTGACGGCGATCATCTTCGGCGTGCTGCTGATCCATGGTCTGGTGCCCGGACCCGCGCTCATGACCGACCGCTTCGACGTGGTGGCGCCGATGTTCGCAGCGCTCGCCGTGTCGTCGGTGCTGGTGTTCCTGTCGGTGCTCGCGTTCGGGCCTCTGTACTTGCGGCTGGCCGGGATCAATCGCGGACTGCTCTACGGCTTCATCGCGATGGTGTCGGTGGTGGGCGTGTACGCCTCCAGCTTCTCGACCTTCCAGATGTGGGTGGCGCTGGCGATCGGAGCGTTCGCATTCGTCGCCCGGCGCTTCGGCTATCCGGTGGTGCCCATGCTGATGGGCGTGATCCTTGGCCCCTATCTGGAGGAGTTCCTGCGTCGCAGCCTCATCGTGTCGGAGGGCGATCCGACGATCTTCCTCACCTCGCCGTTCAGTGCGGGCCTGCTGGCGTTGACCGCAGTGTTCGTCTGGCTGCTTCGCGTCCGTCCCGCCCTGCGCGGCGACGCCGCCCCGACCGACTGAGAAGGAGCGCGCATGGACCGCCACCCGGTGACCGGCGTCGACCACCTGCTGACGCTGACGGACGATCTGGACAGGGCCGCCAAGCAGTTCCGGCGGGTCGGCTTCACCCTGTCGCCGCGTGCGACCCACTCGCCGGCGCGCGGCTCGGCCAATCATACGATCATGCTGGCCGGCGATGGCCCGCGCGCAGCCTATTTCGAACTGCTGGGCGTCGTCGCCGCGACCCCCGCCAACGCCGGTCGGCGGGCGGCGCTCGAGGCCCATGGCCCCGGCGTCCATGGCGTCTGCGGCGCGGTCGCCGACCTCGACGCCGCCGCGCCGGCGCTGGCGGATCGCGGGATCGGTTTGCACAATCGCGGCGACTTCGGTCGCCCCGTGCCGCTGGAGACCGGCGAGACCGCCGACGCCGCCTTCGCCAACGCCGTCGTGAATTCCGAGATGACGCCCTTCGGCATTCTCTTCGTCTGCGAGCACCGCACGCCTGACCTGATCTGGCGCCCTGCGCTGATGGATCATCCCAACGGCGCGCAGTCCATCGCCGGCGTGACCGCCGTCAGCGCCGATCCCGCCGCCACAGGCTCGCGACTGGCGCGACTGTTCCGCGACGGAGCAGCGACGGCGAGCGCGGGCGGCGTCGTCGTCGAGACGGGGGCGACCTCGCCGCCGATCGCGCTGCTGACGCCCGAGGCCTTCGCCACGCGCTTTCCAGGCCATGACGCGTCCTCCGACAGCCTGTTCCAGATGACGGAATTCCGCGTGGCCGACACGGAGAAGACGGCCGCATATCTGGGCGCGCAGGGCGTGTCCTGCGTCCGCCGCGACGGCGCGGTTGTCGTCGATCCGGCGGAGACCGGCGGCGTCGGCATCGTGTTCATTTGACAGCGACCGGCATGTTCAGGCGCGACGCGGATCGGAGCCGCCTCGGGCGATGCGGCGTCTTGCGAGGGCCGGCGCGGACGGATGCTCCGCCACCGCTACGGATACCAACGGGCGCAGCGCCGATCAGCTTCGTGGCGCTTCTCAGTCCGCTCAGGCGGCGTGAGCCAGACACTGGCGCATATCCTCACCGCCGAGTGGGGCCTGACGGCGACTGAAACCGGCATGGACCGTCTGAATCAGGCGCTTCGACATGCAGTGGTTGATAAAACAAGTGGCGACATGGCGAGGTCAGGAGCGCGCGTTCTTGAGCCTAGCGTCGCGTCGCCGGAGCCGGAACGGCGCAAAATGCAAGGGTCAGGGTCCGGCGGCGCCCGACGGCGACGCCGGAGAAGAACGGCGGCGGCTTCGGCGCGCGCGCGGGACCGCCTATCTCGAAGCGTGACGCCGCCCGGCGGCTGGTCCCGGCCCTTCCGCCGAGGAGATCAGCGAGCGCGTGTAGTCGCGCGCCGCGCGCCCGGCGCGGAGGTCTCCGGCGTCGATCTCCTCAATCATCGCGCCCTGCAGCATCACGCCGACGCGCGCGCACATGTGGGCGACGACGCGGAGGTCGTGGCTGACGAAAACATAGGTCAGCCCGTGGGCGCGGCGCAGGTCGTCGAGCAGATTGAGCACGCCGGCCTGCACCGAGACGTCGAGCGCCGAGGTCGGCTCGTCGAGCAGCAGGATCTCCGGCTCCAGCACCAGGCAGCGCGCGATGGCGACGCGCTGGCGCTGGCCGCCTGAAAGCTGGTGCGGATAGCGGTAGGCGAAGGCGGGATCGAGCCCGACCTGCTCCAGCGCGCGGGCGACCCGGCGCTCCCGGTCGCCGAAACGGTGGATGGCGAGCGGCTCCATCAGGGTCGCACGCACCAGACGGCGGGGGTGCAGGGAACCGTACGGGTCCTGGAACACCATCTGCACGCGCTTGCAGAAGGCGAGGTCGCGCGGCGCCGGCGCCGGGCGGCCGTCGATGCGGACCGCGCCCTCGCAGGGCGCCAGCCCGCAGATCGCGCGCAGAATGGTGGACTTGCCGCTGCCCGACTCGCCGATGACGCCGAAGGCCTCGCCGCGCGCCACGGAAAAGCTGACGCCGTCCACGGCCCGGATCGCCTGCGCGCCGGCGCCGAAGCGGACCGAGACGCCGTCGAGATCAAGGGCGGGAAGGCTCACGCCCCGTCCTCCAGCCAGGCCGGGTCGCGCTCCAGCGCGGCGAGGCGGTCGACCTTGCGGTCGAGCGGCGGCAGGCTCTGCATCAGCCCGCGGGTGTAGGGGTGGCGCGCGCGCGACAGCTCTCCGGCGCGCAACTCCTCCATGATCCGCCCGCCGTACATCACCAGCACCCGGTCGCAGAACCCCGCCACCAGCGGCAGGTCGTGGCTGATGAACACCAGCCCCGCCCCATGCGCCTCGACGCGCTCGTTGAGGATGTCGAGGATCTGCCAGCGGATCGTCACGTCGAGCGCCGAGGTCGGCTCGTCGGCGATCACGAGCTTCGGCGAGGGGATCAGCATCATGGCGATCATCACGCGCTGACCCATGCCGCCGGAAAGCTCGTGGGGGTAGAGCCCGGCGACGCGGCGCGGGTCGCGGATCCGCACGGCCTCCAGCATCGCATGCGCCCGGTCGCGCGCCTCGGCGCCGCGCGCCAGGCCGTGGATGCGGCAGGCCTCGACGATCTGCGTCTCAACGGTCTTGAGCGGATTGAGCGCATAGCGCGCGTCCTGCAGCACCATGGCGATGCGCCCGCCGCGGATGGCGCGCATCCGCCGCTCCGAAACGCTCAGCAGGTCGACCTCCTCGAAGCGCATCGCCTCGGCGGTCAGCCGGGCGGCGGGCGGCAGCAGGCGCATCACGGCGCGGCCGGCGGTGGATTTGCCGGAGCCGGACTCGCCCACGACGCCGACCTTCTCGCGGCCGACATCGAAGGATACGCCGCGCAGCGCCGGCGCCCAGCCGCGGGCGGACGGATAGGCGACGCTCAGGCCGCGCACGCTGAGCAGCGGCGCGTCGCTCATGGCGCCTCACTCATGCCGGGGGTCCAGCACGTCGCGCAGCCCGTCGCCGAGCAGGTTGAAAGCGAGGCTCACCAGCATGATCGCGAGCCCCGGCGCCGCCGCCAGCCACCAGTTGGTGAGCATGAACTGCCGCCCCGACGCCAGCATCGCCCCCCATTCCGGCGAGGGCGGCTGCGCGCCGAGGCCGAGAAAGCCCAAGCCCGCCGCAGTGAGAATGATTCCGGCCATGTTCAGCGTCACCCGGATCACCACCGACGGCGCGCAGACCGGCATGACATGGAAGAGGATGATGCGCAGCGGTCCCGCCCCCTGCAGCCGCGCCGCAGAGATGTAGTCGGCCCGGCGCACGGTCAGCGCCTCCGCCCGCGCCAGCCGCGCGATGGGCGGCCATGCCGAGAGCGAGATCGCGATGACGGCGTTCTCGATGCCCGGCCCCAGCGCGGCGACGAAGGCGAGCGCGAGGATCAGCGACGGAAAGGACAGGAACACGTCCACCACGCGCATCGCCACGATGTCGAGCCAGCCGCCGAGATAGCCCGCCGAGGCGCCCACGATCAGCCCGATAGGCCCGGCGATCACCGCCGCCAGCGTCGCCATGTAGAGCGTGATGCGCGCCCCGTGGAGCACCCGGCTGAGGATGTCGCGGCCGAGGTCGTCGGCGCCGAACCAGTGCGTCCAGCTCGGCGGCGCCAGGCGGCGGCCGAGGTCCTGCGCATAAGGGTCGTAAGGCGCGATCAGCGGCGCCAGAAGCGCCGCGGCGACCAGCGTCAGCAGCACCAGAAGCCCCGCGAAAGCCGCCTGATTGGCCGCCAGCGCGCGCCAGCCTCGCCACAGCGCCTGGGCCCTCGCCTGCGCAGGCGAGGCCGCCTGCGGCGCCTCCAGCCACGCCCTCAGCCCGCCTTCGCGGTAGGGTTCTTCCGCCGGCGCGCTCACCGCGTCCTCGGGTCGAAGGCGCGGTAGAAGAGGTCGCTGGCGAGGTTCAGCGCGATGAAGATCAGCCCCACGACCAGCGTGCAGCCCATCACCGCGTTCATGTCGGCGCGCAGCAGGGCGGTGGTCAGATAGCGCCCGAAGCCGGGCCAAGCGAACACCGTCTCGGTCAGCACCGCGCCCTCCAGCAGGAAGGCGTAGGACAGCGCGATCACGGTCACGAGCTGCACCGCGATGTTGGGGAAGGCGTGCCGCCACACGACGCGGGCGCGAGAGGCGCCCTTGGCCCTCGCGGCGATCACGTATTCCTGGTTGAGCTGCTCCAGCATGAAGCTCCGCGTCATCCGAGCGATGTAGGCCAAGGCGCCATAGGCAAGGATCGAGGCCGGCAGCACGAGGCGGCTGAAGGCGTCGGCGAACACGTCCCAGCGCCCTGCGACGGCGCTGTCCCACAGGTAGAGCCCCGTCGTGAGCTCGAAATCATACTGGAACACCACGTCGATGCGCCCCGGCGCCCCCACCCAGCCGAGCCCGGCGTAGAACAACGTGAGCCCCATCAGCCCCAGCCAGAAGTTCGGCGCCGAGTAGCCGATCAGCGCCACCACGCGGACCGCCTGATCGATCCACGCGCCCTTGTTCGCAGCCGCCAGCACGCCGAGCGGCACGCCGAGCGCGGCGCCGAGGATCATCGAGATCGTCGCCAGCTCCAGCGTGGCGGGGAAAACCCGCGCGATGTCCTCGATCACCGGGCGGCCGCTGGTGAGCGACTGGCCGAAGTCGAAGCGCAGGCTGTCGGCGACATAGGCGGCGAACTGTTCCCACACTGGCCGGTCGAGCCCAAGTTGAGCGTGCAGCCGGTCATAGGCCTCCTGGCTGGCGTCGTCGCCGAGGATCGCCAGCACCGGGTCGAGCGGCAGCAGCCGTCCGATGAAGAAGGTCAGCGCCAGCAGGCCGAGCACCGTGACGGCGACGGTGATCGCGGTGCGCCCCACGGCCAGCGCCGCGCGCCCCAGCCGGGCGCGCCGCTCCGCCGCTCCGGCGGCCGGTCCGCCGGCCGTCGCGTCCGTCATCGCTGGCGCGCCGCGGCTCAGTTCTTCCCGATGTCGGGGTAGTAGACGCGAAACGCGTTCCACTTCCAGTCGACGTCGGACGCCTTGGCGGCGGTGTCGAGAAGCTGGAACATGTAGGCGAAGGGGCCCTGCTCCATGTGGTCGCGCTGGAGCTGGCGATAGAGTTCGATCTGCTTCGCCTCGTCGCGCTCGAAAAGCGCCTCTTCGACCTGGGCGTTGAAGTCCTCGCGGAACCACGAGGCGCGCCAGGTCGGGAACATCGTCAGCTTCGCCTCAAGCGCGTTGTCGGGATTGACGGCGTGGCGCGAGAGCATGCCATGGGCGTGCGGCACGCTGGTCTGCCACGACAGCATCACGGTGTCGAAGTCTCGTCCGCGGAAGGCGGAGAAGAGCTGCGCGTTGGCCATCTGCTCGATCTTGAGGTCGATCCCCACCTTCGCCGCATTCGCCTGCACGTGTTGGGCGATGGGGGCGACATAGGGCAGCGTGCCGACGAAGAGCCGGGCCTCGAAGCCATCCGCGTAGCCGGCTTCGGCAAGCAGCGCCTTCGCCTTGTCGAGGTCGAGGCCGAAGGGCTGGCCCTCCTCCTCGTCCAGCGCGCCGAGCGCGCCGAGCGGCACGACCGAGGCGCGCGGGAAGCCGAGATAGTTCATCACCGTCTCGCCAAGCGCGTCGTAGTCGACGAGATACTTGAAGGCGAGGCGCACCCGGTCGTCGGCGAAACGCTCCTGCCCGCTGTCGAAGCCCATGTAGTAGAGCTGGTGCAGAGGCGTGGAGACGACGTCGATGGCGGGGTTGGCGTCGAGCGCCTTGAGGTCCTCCGCGCCGAGGTCGCGCGCGACGTCGATGTCGCCCTGCTCCAGCAGCAGGCGCTGGGCGCCCGCCTCGGGGACGTGGCGGATGATCCAGCGCTTCAGCTTCGGCGCGGCGCCGAAATAGTTCTCGTTGGCCTCCAGCACCACGACCTCGCCGGCGTTCCACTGGCGAAGGCGGTAGGGGCCGACGCAGGCGGTGTTCGTGGTCAGGAACTTGTTGCCGAGGTCGCCATCGACCTCGTTGGCGAGGACCGTCTCGAGATCGAGCACGTTGGCCACCCGGTTCGCCGCGACGGCCTGCATGATCAGCGCGACGGGGAAGGGCTTGGACAGCGTCATCTGGAAGGTGTCGTCGTCGAGCGCGACGAAGGCCTCTTCGGCGGTCTCGGCGGTGAAGCCGTACTCCGTCAGCGTCGCGGCGTTGCCGAAGCCGAGCTTCAGCACCCGCGCCATCGACCATGCGACGTCCGCCGCCGTGACCGGATTGCCCGACGGAAACACCGCGCCGTCCGCCAGATCGAAGGTGATGCGCATGCCGTCGTCGGAGACGGTCCAGCCGCTCGCGATCGAGGGCAGGACGCCGGCCTCGTTCCCGGGATCGATCTTCACAAGGCTGTCGCACGTGTTGACGATGATCTCGTTGGTGACGACCTCGCCGATCTGGGCGGGGTCGAAGGTGCTGATGGCGTCGATGTTGCGCGCCATGATCATGGTGTCTGGCGGCGTCTCTGCGTAGACGGCGACCGGGAAGGCGGGGGCTGCAAGAGCGAAGGCCGCCGTTGCGGCGATGCGCGCGGCCGGAATCCGTGCTTTGGCGGTCATCGCCACGATCTCCCTGTGTTGTTCACCAAGACGCTGCCACATGAGACGACGTGGCGCCAGAAACTTGCGCAGGCGCGCCGGAGGAACGCTTCAGCGCGAGCCATGGCGCCCAATAGCGCGGCGCACCGCTCGCCTGGCGCCGCAATTGGTGCAGGACTGCGCGCGGATCCGTCGCCGGGGCGCCGTCATCTGTGGTCGCCCCTGCTGTTCGAGGGTTGATTTCGGCACCGGCGCGATCCGCCGGGATGCGGTCGTCCGTCCGGCCCCTTTTTGCGCGACGTTCGGGTTTCGCCGGCCCTGATGGGGTCCGCGGACCCGGTCCTAGTCACTTTGACGAGCGTCTCGCCCTGACGGCGCCTCCGCGCGTCCGGGTCTGCGGCCGCGCTCAGTTCCTCATCGTCGCCGAAGCGCACCTCGCCGCCTGAGGCGTTCTGCCGGGGCGCGAGACGAAGGAAGGCGGCGAAGAGACTGATGCCCGGCGTCGAGCGCCGCCCGCCCAAGGCCTTAAACAACCGGGCGGAGAACACCCGCCAGCCAACCCGACGACGGGAGCGGGTCATGAAGCGCTTCAAGTCGGGGGCGCAGACCCAGCGGCTTCTCTCTATCCTCGGGCGCGTCGCCAACCGCTTGCGGATTCCAGCCGACGCCTCAGCCGGTCGGCGACGCGACCTTGGGACCGCCGCCATGGCGGCGTCGCGGGAGCCGACCCAGAGCGCCGCCTGAGAGGACGCCTGGCTGAGCGCCTTCGCGGCGTTCGAGGACAGCGGGACGGTCCCGCCGCGAAGCATCCCCATCCCGCGATGAACGCGGACTGGCGAGGGTCGAGGGACCGGCCATGGCGGGCATCACATGGCTGGCGCGGCCACCTCTTCCCACTTGCCGCTCGCCAGCGCGCGCGACGCGGCGTCGGCCAGACGCAGGGCGGCGACGCCGTCCGCGCCATCGGGCGTGGGCGCGGTCCCGGTTTCGAGCGCCCGCACGAAAGCCGTCATCTCGATGCGGTACGCCTCGGCGTAGCGGTCCATGAAGAAGCTCATCAGCGGCGGCGCCCCGAAGCCCGCGCCGTCGCCGCAGACGACGGCGACCGGCGCCGGGTTCTCGACCCGCACCACCCCCAGCGCGCCGTGCGCCTCGGCGCGCTGGTCATAGCCATAGGTCGCTCGGCGGCTGTTGGTGATGACGGCGATGCGGCCCGAGGCGGTCCGCATGGTCACGGCCGCCGTGTCGATATCGCCCGCCTCGCCGATGGCGGGGTCCACCAGCGCGCAGCCGGTCGCCGAAACGGAGACGAATTCCTCGCCCATCAGGAAGCGCGCCATGTCGAAGTCATGGATGGTCATGTCCCGAAACAACCCGCCCGACCGCACGACATAGGACGCCGGCGGCGGAGACGGATCGCGCGAGGTGATCTGCACCAGCTCCACCGCGCCGA
>CAYGUQ010000029.1:0-19399 GCA_964352995.1 uncultured Rhodobacterales bacterium | reverse complement strand
AGCGACACCGGCGCCAGCGCCGCGCTCACCCGCTTCTCATCGCTCGCGGCGCTGGCGAGCGCGGCCACCCCCAGCCACACCGCCAGCGCGATCAGCCCCGCCGGCCAGTGGAGCGCCAGCAGCACGCCGAGAAAGGTCGCCACGCCCTTGCCGCCGCGAAACCGCAGCCACACCGGGAAGAGATGCCCGAAGAACGCGCCCACGCCCGCGAGCATCGACGGCAGCGGCCCCCACTGCGCCAGCAGCAGCACCGCCGCCGCGCCCTTGGCCGCGTCGCCCAGCAGCGTCAGCGCCGCGGCGAGCCGGTCGCCCGTGCGCAGCACGTTGGTCGCGCCGATGTTGCCCGAGCCCACGGCCCGCAGGTCGCCGAGGCCCCGCAGCCGCGCGACGATCACCCCGGTCGGGATCGAGCCGAGCAGGTAGCCGACCAGCGCCGACAGCCCCAGCCACGGCGCCGCGCGCTCCCATCCCATGACGTCATGCAGCATCGGCGCCCGACCCTCCAGCGGCCCCTCTCTCGTAGACCGTGACGCCGCCGACGAGGGTGCGCAACACCCGTCCGGTCATCCGCCGCCGGTCGAAGGGCGTGTTCTTCGACTTCGACAGCAGCGCGAAGCGGTCGAGCACGAAGGGCGCGTCGGGGTCGAACAGCGCCAGATCCGCCGGCGCGCCGACCTCCAGCCGCCCGCCCGGCAGGCCCAGCAGCCGCGCCGGCGCCAGCGACAGCCGCGCCATCAGCGTCGGCAGGTCGGCGAGCCCGGCGTGATGCAGCGTCAGCGCCGCCGGCAGCAGCGTCTCAAGCCCCACGGCGCCGGTCGCCGCGGCCTCGAACGGCACGCGCTTGCTCTCCTCGTCCCAGGGCAGATGGTGCGAGGCGACGACGTCGATCAGCCCGTCGGCGACCGCCTGCGCCGTGGCGGCGCGGTCGTCCTCGCAGCGCAGCGGCGGGTCGAGACGGAAGAACGTGCGCCAGTTCCCGACGTCGAGCTCGTTGAGCGAGAGATGGTGGACGCTCGTGCCCGCCGTCACCGCCAGCCCGGCCGCCTTGGCCCGCGCCACCGCCGCCAGCGCGCCGCGCGTCGAGACGCAGGCGAGGTGCAGCCGGCAGCCGGTCAGCTCCGCCAGGGCGATGTCGCGCTCCACTGCCATCCGCTCCGCGACGGCGGGAACCGAAGGCAGTCCGAGCCGCCCGGCGAAGGCGCCCTCGGTCGCGCAGGCGCCCTCGGCGAGCCGCGCCTCCTGCGCGTGGTGGATGACGAGGCCGGGCCGCGACAGCCCGTTGGCGTAGGCGAGGCAGCGCCGGAACACCCGCGCGTCGGCCACCGTGCGCGCGCCGTCGGTGAAGGCGACGGCGCCGGCGTCGGCCAGCAGGCCGAGCTCGGCCATCTCCCGGCCCTGAAGCCCCTTGGTCAGCGCCCCCATCGCCCGCACCCGCACCGGCGCGGCGGCGTCGGCGCGCCGGGCGATGAAGTCGAGGATCGCGGGGTCGTCCACGCAGGGCTCGGTGTCGGGCTGCACGATGATGGTGGTCACGCCGCCGGCCGCCGCGGCGCGCCCGGCGCTGCGGAAGCTCTCGCGATGGCGCGCGCCCGGCTCGCCCACCGTCACGCCGATGTCGACGAAGCCCGGCGCCAGCGCATGGCCGCCGCAGTCCGTCGCGCCCGGCGGCACGGCGGCGTCGCCCCAGCGGACCTCGGCGATCAGCCCCTTCTCGACGGTCAGGGCGCCGGGGCCCTCGCGGCCCGAGGCGGGGTCGATCAGGCGGGCGTTGGCGAGGATCATGCGCGCGCCTCCGCCGGCGCCGCGCCGGTCTCGCCGGGAATGTGCCGCGCCAGCAGGTCGAGCACCGCCATGCGCACCGCCACGCCCATCTCCACCTGCTCGGTGATCACCGAACGCTCGAGATCGTCGGCCACGACCGCGTCGATCTCGACGCCCCGGTTCATCGGGCCCGGATGCATCACGATGGCGTCCGGCGCGGCGTTCGCCAGTTTCTCGCGGTCCAGCCCGTAGCGGTGGTGAAACTCGCGCACCGAGGGAACGAAGCCGCCCGACATGCGTTCGGACTGCAGCCTGAGCATCATCACGACGTCCGCGCCCCGGAGGCCTTCCGCCATGTCCTGGAACACCTCCACCCGCCACGCGTCGATGTCGGGCGGCAGCAGGGTCGGCGGCGCCACGAGGCGGACGCGGTTCTCCATGCGGTCGAGCAGCGCGATGTTGGAGCGCGCCACCCGGCTGTGCAGGATGTCGCCGCAGATCGCGATGGTCAGGCGCGAGAGCCGCCCCTTGCGCCGGCGGATCGTCAGCGCGTCGAGCAGCGCCTGGGTCGGGTGCTCGTGCGCGCCGTCGCCGGCGTTGATCACCGCGCAGTTCACCTTCTCCGACAGCAGCGCGACCGCGCCCGACATCTGGTGGCGCACCACCAGCAGGTCGGGCCGCATGGCGTTGAGCGTGACGGCGGTGTCGATGAGCGTCTCGCCCTTCTTCACAGACGACGAGCCGACGGACATATTCATCACGTCCGCGCCGAGCCGCTTGCCGGCCAGCTCGAAACTCGCCTGCGTGCGGGTCGACGGCTCGAAGAACAGGTTGATCTGCGTCAGGCCGCGCAGCACCGCGCCCTTCTTGTCCCGCCGCCGGTTGAGCGCGACGTACTCCTCGGCGAGATCGAGCGCGGCGCGGATGTCCTCCTGCGACAGGGCGGACGCGGCGAGCAGCGAACGGTGGGCGAACACCAAGCGGTCCTCCGGCTGCGGACGATGCGTCGCCCCTTCTGGCGCATCGTCCGCCGCGCCACAAGCGGCGGGCGTCCGCCGCGCGCGGCCAGAAAATCGCCTCAGTCCCACACGCAAGGCGTGCTAGTTTGTATCGGAGAGCCGCAGGGGGTAGGCCCTGAAGGGTCTCCGTGATTCGTCGAGGTGAAAGAGAATGCAGCGAACTGTAACGAAAGCGGTGTTTCCGGTCGCCGGTCTGGGAACGCGCTTCCTGCCCGCGACAAAGGCGATCCCCAAGGAAGTGCTGCCGCTGATCGATCGCCCCTTGATCCAGTACGCAATCGACGAAGCACGTGAAGCCGGCATCAACGAATTCATCTTCGTGACGGCGAAGGGCAAGTCCGCGCTTGAGGACTATTTCGACAGCGCGCCGGAAATCGAGCGCGCCCTGCGCGAGAAGAACAAGACCGACCTGCTCGAGGCGATGAAGCCGTCTGAGATGCCGTCCGGGGCCATCGCCTATGTCCGCCAGCAGGAGGCGCTCGGTCTCGGCCACGCCGTCTGGTGCGCGCGGCGGCTGGTCGGGGACGAGCCCTTCGCAGTGATTCTGCCCGACGACGTGATCGACGCCGACACGGCCTGCCTGCGCCAGATGGTCGACGCCTACGCCGAGACCGGCGGCGCCATGGTTGCGGCGATGGAGGTCTCGCGCGAGGCGACGAAGGCCTACGGCGTGCTCGACCCGGAGAGCGAGAACGGCCAGCTCGTCAAGATGCGCGGCATGGTCGAGAAGCCGAAGCCGGAGGAGGCGCCCTCCAACCTCGCCGTCATCGGCCGCTACATCCTGCCGCCCTCGGTCATGGAGACGCTCGGCCAGATGAAGCGCGGGGCGGGCGGCGAAATCCAGCTCACCGACGCCATCGCCGAGGAGATCACCGCCGGCCGGCCCGTGCACGGCTTCCGCTTCCGCGGCCAGCGCTTCGACTGCGGCTCGAAGGCCGGCTACCTGCAGGCGACCGTGGCCTTCGCGCTGGCCCGGCCCGACCTCAACAAGGATTTCTCGGCCTATCTCAACAGCCTCTCCGAGATGGCCCGCGCCGCGGAATAGGCGCGGCGCTCAGCCCCGCAGACCGCGGGGTCACGCCGAGGGAAGGCGCCGCCGCAATGTCGTCCGCCGGCTGACGCGGCCGGCAGACGCGGTCCGCCGCGCTCCTTCCCCGTACAGGGGCATGTCGCGGCGAGAGCTCGATCACCGACCATCGGCCCACCCCGGGGGCGGAAGCGGCGGCGTGGCGCCGGACGTCGCCGCATCGTCCGCGCCGCGGGGCGAAGGCGGCGAACGGCGCCCGCGCTTGCGGCCGCTGCGGGCGCCGGGCCGGCGATGCCGGAGGCGCGGCGACGGCGAGACCGAGCGACGCCGGCGCGAACGTCAGCCAGCCGGCATGGCTCTGCAAGCGGTTGTCGGCGAGATTTGGCGACTTGCTCGCGCCGATCGGCGATACGCGCGCCGTTCGGCGCCCAGCTCAGCGCCGGGCCGATGGGCGCGAGCGCAAGGACGTCGGAACAAGCGCGACCCCTCCCAAGACAGCCGGCGATGTGACGCCACGACCGCGGCGACAACGGCGAACCCGTCGATCCCGGAGCATTGCGGGCCCGCGAGCGCCTGAGACCGGCGCGCGCCGAGCAGAACCTCCGCTCCGTCGCTCACGACATTGTCTGCGGCCGGCGTGAGCGAAGCGCGCGACGCCTTGAAGGCGACGACGCCCAGGCGCGACATGCGGACGCGAAGGCGTTCCTGTCTAGCAGGCGCGGGAGCAGGCGCCTCAGAGCGACCGAGGCCGCCGCCAACCGCGACCGAGCGCGACGCGCCTGCGCCTCGCCTCGGCCCGCTTCCGCCATGGCGCCGCCTGCGGTCGCCGCGCGCCGGACACGCGAAAGCCGCCGGCGAACGGGTCGCCGGCGGCGGAAGCCTGTCAGCGAGGGGTCAGCGCTTCATGCGCTCGCGCACGAGCGCGACCGAGGCGCCGACGACGGCCAGCGCGGCGACGCCGGCCAGCGCGTCGATCTCGGGAACGGCGAAGACAAGGGGGTCGGAGTTGGCCAGCACGGGCGTGGCGACGAGCGCGGCGGCAACGGCGAGAAGTTTATTCACGATGAGCTCCTTGCGTTTTGATCAAGTCGGGCGGCGGTTCGATACGCGGCCCGGAGAAGCAGCCGCTTCTCCCTCCGGGCCTGACCCCGCCGGTCGAGACCGGCGGAGACGCGGTTACATGAACATGTTGTCGCAGAGACAGTCGGCTGCGAGGTCGTCGAACGCCACGCCGATGACAAGCGGCTGGACGCCGTCCTGCACCGGATCGAGCACCAGCCCGACGATATCGCCCGAGCCCGCCACGAAGCCGTCGTTGGCGAGAGCGCGCTGGGTCAGCTCGAACGCATCGTCGAAGTCGCCGAACCAAGGGCGCGCTGCGAAGTAGCTGTTGGCCTGGCTGCTGTTCAGGACGCTGTTGGCGCCGCCGTCGAGCAGGTTCCAGATCGCGCGCTGAATGTTGCCCTGCGAGAAGCCTTCCGCCAGCAGATCCTCAGCCTCGTTGAGCAGCCAGTTCACGTTGTCCGCATTCTGCGGATTGAAGCCGAAGTCGGAGAGCGGCACCGGCGACGTTCCCGCGGCGGCGGCCGAGTAGGAGTCGGCGTCGAGGACAGCGACGTTGAACTCGTAGCTGGTGGGCGCCGATGAGATCGGGGTGGCGATCGAAAGGCAGAATGCGAGGTCGATCGTCGTCTGGCCGAGTTCGGCGAGCGCTTCGCCGAGGCGGCTGTCGGGAAACTCCACGGAGAGGATGTCGACGCCGTAGATGTCGCCGCCGACGACAAGGTCCTCCTTCAACTGGCCGACAACAATGCCCACCTGACCGAGGTCGGCGCTGATCGTCTCCAGCGTGTTGAAGTCGCCGCAAACCGTCACGTCAACCGCGCCCTGGGCGGTGAACTCGCCATCCGAGACGGTGTAGACGAAGCTGTCGGCGGCCTGGGTTCCGACGAGCAGTTCGTCGAAATCGTCAGCGCCGGTCAGATCGTAGACAAGCTCGCCGCCGACGAGGCTCACCACAGCCCCGCTGTCGAGCGTGACCGAGCCGCCCTCGGCGATCGCCTCGCCGTTGACCGCGGTGATGAACAGATTGTCGCCGTCTGCGTCCATGTCGCCGTCGAGCACGTCGATCGCGAGCGCGGTGTTGGAGCACAGCTTGGCCACTTCGTCGTCGGCGGTCGGCGGCGTGTTGGGTTCCTCGACGCCGGCGTCGTTGTCCGGCGTGTCCTGGCCGGTGACGACCTCGATGCCCGTGATCGTCGACAGGGTCGTGTCGCCGATGGCGTCGCTGTCGGAGGCGTCGTCGCCCACGTTCGGCGAAACGAGCTGCTTGCCGGCGAGCACGCCGTTCGGATCGGTGAACCGCACCCCGTAGGTTCCCGGGCGCAGCCCGGTGAAGGCGTAGTTCCCGTTCGCGTCGGTGGTCGTCGTGATCCCGGTGCCGTTGCCGGCCGCGTCGAGCAGCTCCACCAGCACGCCCTCGACCGGCGGCTCGTCGCCGTTGCCGTCGTCCTGGTCGTTGTCGTTGGTGTCGCAGAAGTAGCGGCCCGAGAGCGAGCCGGGCAGGTACTCGACGCCGGCGTCGTTGTCCGGCGTGTCCCGACCGGTGAAGACCTCGATGCCCGTGATCGTTGACAGGGTCGTGTCGCCGATGGCGTCGCTGTCGGAGGCGTCGTCGCCCACGTTCGGCGAAACGAGCTGCTTGCCGGCGAGCACGCCGTTCGGATCGGTGAACCGCACCCCGTAGGTTCCCGGGCGCAGCCCGGTGAAGGCGTAGTTCCCGTTCGCGTCGGTGGTCGTCGTGATCCCGGTGCCGTTGCCGGCCGCGTCGAGCAGCTCCACCAGCACGCCCTCGACAGGCGGCTCGTCGCCGTTGCCGTCGTCCACGTCGTTGTCGTTGGTGTCGCAGAAGTAGCGGCCCGAGAGCGAGCCGGGCTCGGGCTGCTCCTCGCCCTTGAAGCAGAGGTCGTCGATGGCGCCGGAGCCGTTCAGCGTGATCACCAGCTTTGACACGCCGTCGAGGCCCACGTTCACCGTGGCGACGGAGCCGTCGGCGAGCTTCGGCAGCTGGATGACGTCGCCGATCTGCACGCCGTTCGCGTCATAGGCGACCACGGTGCCGCCCTCTTCGCTGTCGATCAGCTTGAAGCTGGTCACCGAGGACGGAACGTCGAAGTCGAGGTGGAACTGGCCGCCCTGGGCGTTGTCGTCGGGATCGGAGCTGTCGCCGTCCTCGGAGATGATCAGCACCTTGCCGTCGCCGTTGGCGAGATCGTGGTCGCCGCCGGTGATGTGGTCGGTGTCGAAGATCATCGCGCGGTTCTCTGCCGGCGCGACGCTCTCGAAGGTCAGCTTGTCGATGCGTACGAACTCGCCGCCGTCCTTCTTGGCGTAGAGGTAGTAGTTCTGCCCCTTCGCGATGTGCACGTCCTTCAGCGTGAAATCGCTGAAGCCGCTGTGGTCGGAGCCTGCGCCGTCGCTGTCGCGGTCCAGAACGATCTTGCGCACGTCGTTGCCGACGACGAGGAACAGCTCGCTCTGGCCGTCGCTTTCGTCCTGGACGCGGATGGTGACGTCGTACTTGCCGGTCGGGCCGTCGAAGCAGTCGTAGAGCTTGCCCTCATGGCCGCTCAGCTTCTCGAACTTGCCGCCAGAGGCGTTCGAGCCCGAGGCGGTCTGGAAGCCCCACTCGCCCATGTGCTCGGCTTCGACGACGATCTTCTTGCCGCCGCCGTTGGCGAAGGCTGAGATCGTGACGCCCTCGTACTGGTCCGAGACGATCGTGCCCTTGTTCAGGTCGTTGAAGTCGACCTTGGTGGCGTCGTCCGGGCAGTCCTCGCAGGTCTTCTTGTCGGCGGTGATCTTCACGTTGTCCACGAAGATCTTCTCGTCGTGGGCGGTGATGTTCGTCACGATGCGGAACTCGGCCGTATGCGCGCCGTCCGGCAGGTTCTCGTTGAGATAGGTCAGCGTGGTGTAACCGTCGTCGCCGAAGCGCTGGCCCGACTGGCTGCCCACGAACTCGTCGCTGTGGCCGTCGCGGCGCAGCACGTCGATGGTGATCCAGTCGCCGCCGTCGACGCGGATCTGCACCGTGATCGTGTCCTGGAAGTGGCCGTCGGCCTCGAAGAGCTCGACGCAGTTTGCCTTGATGTCGAACTGGAACAGCCCGGCGTGGTGCCCGTTCAGCTCGACCGGCGCGAAGGCGATGGCCCCGTCGGCGTTGCCGTTGGAGAACAGTGCGCCGTCCTTGATGCCCCAGTCGGTGTGGCCGGCCACCTGGTCGCTCTGCTCCGGCTCGTGCAGGCCGTTGAAATCCTCGTGCAGCAGCGTCTCGGTCACGACGCAGTCGTCGGCGGGCGGGACGGGCTGGAGGCCGGCGTCGACCTCGCAGACGCGGTCGCCCCAGCAGACCTTGATCGGGTCGGTGAGGCTGTTGGGGTTGGCGTCGGAGTCGGCGCCGTAGTGGCCGACGTCCTTGGCGGCGTACTCGTAGCCGTCGACCTTGGGGAACTGGACCTGATAGGTGCCCGCCGCGACGCCGGTGAACTCGTACCAGCCGTGCTCGTTGGTGTGGACCGTCGCGATGACCGCGCCGTGAGCGTTGATGAGACTGACCGGAACGCCGGCGAAACCGGCCTCCCACCCGTTCGTCTCATTGTTCCACTCGGTGTTGTCGCCGTCGCCGTCGACGAACAGACGTCCCTTAAGCGAAGCTCCGGACCAATATGTCACGCTCGTTCCCCCTTCGATATCGCCGTTAACCCCGAACGCCCCCGACCGCGCCCTCGGCGCGCAAGCGGCATGGGAAACAACACTCCGTGAATTTGGGTAAAATCCAAGCAAGCCTGGCGCAAGTGAAATCTTAATTAACATGATCGAAACGTAAATTCGTCACAGAGCCGGCAACTGAAGGTGGTTATACTTTAGACTCGGCACACGCGCAGGGAGAGTGCGGCGCGGGGCGGCGGCATTGACAAGCCCGGCCGTTTCGCGCCGATTCTGGGGGCCCGCCCGCGGCGCTGGCCGCTTCCTGTCCGAACAGCCGCACGATCACGCCGGAGAGACCATGCGCTTCGCCCACATCACGCCCTACGGCTCGCGCCGCTCGCCGGTCTTCGCCGAGAACGTCGTCGCCGCCTCGCAGCCGCTCGCCGCGCAGGCCGGGCTCGCGATGCTGGCGCGCGGCGGCAACGCGGCCGACGCGGCGCTGGCGACGGCCATCGCGCTGACCGTGCTGGAGCCGACCGGCAACGGGATCGGCTCCGACGCCTTCGCGCTGGTGTGGGACGGCGCGGCCCTGCACGGGCTCAACGCCTCGGGGCGCTCGCCGGCGGCGTGGAGCCCCGACCGTTTCCCAGACGGCGTGCCCTTCCGCGGCTGGGAGAGCGTCACGGTCCCCGGCGCGCCGAGCGCCTGGGCCGCGATGTCGGAGAAGTTCGGCCGACTGCCCTTCGCCGACCTCTTCGCCCCCGCGATCGGCTACGCCGAGCGCGGCTACCTCGTGTCGCCGGCGATCGGCTCGCTGTGGGGCCGCGGCGCGCAGGAGCTGAAGGCCCAACCCGGCTTTGCGGAGGCCTTCATGCCCGGCGGCCGCGCGCCCGCCATCGGCGAGCGCTTCGCCTGCCCCGCCATGGCGGCCACGCTCGCCGAGATCGCCGAGACGCGCGCCGAGAGCTTCTACCGCGGCCGCCTCGCCGCCCGCATCGCCGCCTTCGCCGCCGAGCACGGCGCGGCGATGACCGAGGCCGACCTCGCCGCGCACCGCGCCGACTGGGTGGCGCCCATCTCGGCCGGCTTCGACGACGTCTCGCTCCATGAGATCCCGCCCAACGGGCAGGGCATCGTCGCCTGCATGGCGCTGGGGATTCTGAGCCACACCGCCATCCGCGATCTCGACCCCGACGCCCCCCGCGCGCTGCACCTGCAGATCGAGGCGATCAAGCTCGCGCTGCGCGACGCCGAGGCCTGGGTGGCGGACCCCGAGCACATGACCGGCGCGACGGCGGAGGATCTGCTCGCCCCCGGCTACCTCGCCGAGCGGGCCGCGCTGATCGACCCCGAGCGCGCGCAGGACTTCGCCTCCGGCGCCCCGAAGCACGGCGGCACGGTCTATCTCTGCGCGGCGGACGCCGAGGGGATGATGGTCTCCTTCATCCAGTCGAACTACGCCGGCTTCGGCTCCGGCGTCGTCGTGCCGGGAACGGGGATCTCGCTGCAGAACCGCGGCGCCGGGTTCACGACGCGCGAAGGCCACCCCAACCGCGTCGGCCCGTCCAAGCGGCCGTTCCACACCATCATTCCGGGCTTTCTCATGAAGGGCGGCGCGCCGCTCGCGGCGTTCGGCGTAATGGGCGGCCCGATGCAGGCGCAGGGTCATGTCCAGATGACGCTGCGCATGGAGCTCTGGGGGCAGGACCCGCAGACCGCCGCCGACGCGCCCCGCTGGCGCGCGGTCTCCGGGCTCGACGTCGCGGTCGAGGCCGCGCTGCCGGAGGCGTCGCGCGCGGCGCTGGCCGCCATGGGCCACCGCCTCTCCGTCGAGCAGCCCGACCTCGCCTTCGGCTTCGGCGGCGCGCAGATCATCCGCCGGCTCGACGGCGGCGGCTACGTCGCGGGCTCCGACCCCCGCAAGGACGGCTGCGCGGCGGGCTTCTGACCGGGAGGGCGCCATGCGCGCAAGCATGATCCGCGCCGCCGCGACGGCCGCGGGACGGCCGCGCTGATGCAGGTCGATCTCGACGCCCTGCCGGCGCATGACCGCTACAAGCTGCTGTCGGCGGTGGTGATCCCGCGCCCCGTGGCCTGGGTCACGACCGTCTCGCCGGAGGGCGTGGTCAACGCCGCGCCCTACTCCTTCTTCAACCTCTTCGGGGAGACGCCGGCGCTGATCGTGCTCGGCCTCCAGCACAAGCCCGACGGAACGCCGAAGGACACCACGCGCAACATCGAGCGCACCGGCGAGTTCGTCGTGAACCTCGCCACGCCCGACCTGACCGAGACGATGGTGGCCACCGCCGCCGCCTATGCGCCCGACCGCGGCGAGCCCGAGGCGCTGGGGCTGGAGACGGCGCCGAGCGCGAAGGTCGCCCCGCCGCGCCTCGCCGCGGCGCCGGTCTCGCTGGAGTGCCGCCGGATCGTCTCGCTGGCCTTCGGCCCCAACCGCGCGCTGCTGGTGGGCGAGGCCGTCGCGCTGCACGCGCGCGACGGGCTGGTCGACCCCGACACGCTGCGCGTCGACTGGGGCGGCGACTATCCGGTGGCCCGCCTCTTCGCCGACCGCTACGGCCGCGTGGAGGAGATCGAACGACGGGTCATCCCGGCCCCCAAGCCCTGAAGCCGAAGACCTGAAGCCGAAATCAGCCGCCTCCAGCGGGCGGCGGCCATGCGCGAGGCGACGACGACAGCGACGGGCGGCCCTGCTAGAGTGGTTTCCGGCCGGCTGTCATGGCGGCCGCACGCCCCCACGCGAAGGAACTCCATGCGCATCCGACTGGGTTGCCGGCTGAGCTACAGCCTCGCCGCACCGACGCCGATGATCCTGCTGCTCAGCGTCCACTATTCGCGGGCGAGCGACCTCGAGCGGCCGGACCTGATCGTCACCGACCCCGCGACGCCGATCGAGAGCTACCGCGACGGCTTCGGCAACTGGTGCACCCGGCTCGTCGCCCCCGCCGGCGCCTTCACGGTCTCGACCGAGGGCGTCCTGCGCGACGCGGGCCTCTCCGACCCCGTGGGCCTCGACGCCGTCCAGCACCCGGTCGAGCAGCTTCCCGCCGACGCGCTGACCTTCCTGCTGCCGAGCCGCTACTGCGAGAGCGACCTGCTGTCGGATTTCGCCTGGAGCACCTTCGGCGCCGCGCCGCTGGGCTGGGCGCGGGTGCAGGCGGTGTGCGACTTCGTGCACCGCCATGTGCGCTTCGGCTACGAGCACTCGCGCCCCACCCGCACCGCGGCCGAGACGCTGCGCGAGGGCGTGGGCGTCTGCCGCGACTACACCCACCTCGCCGTGGCGCTCTGCCGCGCGCTCAACATCCCGGCGCGCTACTGCACCGGCTACGTCAGCGACATCGGCCAGCAGCCCCCCTTCGGACCGATGGACTTCGCGGCGTGGATGGACGTCTATCTCGGCGGGCGCTGGTGGACCTTCGACCCGCGCAACAACGACCCGCGCTACGGCCGGGCGCTGATCGCGCGCGGGCGCGACGCCGCGGACGTGCCGCTCACGCACAGCTTCGGCCGGCACGAACTGACCGGCTTCGAGGTGTGGATCGACGAGGCGCGCGACGGAGGCGCGTGACGGGAGCGCGACCGGGGCGGCGTCCCGCGGGCGGGCGTCAGACCCGCGCTGCGAAGACGGCGCCCGCCATCCGCTCGAAATCCTTCTCGCCGAACGGCTTTGAGAGGAACGAGCACGCCTGCAGCTCCCTGGGTATCTCGGCCTTGGAGACCCCGGTGACGAAGAGAACCGGCAGATCGAGCGCGCAGAACAGCCGCGCCACCTCCGCGCCGGAGGCGTCCGGCCCGAGATTGTAGTCGATGACGGCGCCGACCGCGTCGAGCCGACGCGCCGTCTCCAGCGCGCTCGCCGCCGTCGCGAACGGCCCGACAGGTTCGAACCCTGTCTCACGTAGAAGCTGGCAGATGTGCTCCGCCAGCAGCGCGTCGTCCTCGACAACGATGATCTTCATGACGAGTAAAGCCGTTCGGGGCGCAGAAGGTTCCATGGGCGCCCCCCCCGGCCGCGCAATCACGCCGAACGCGCCCCGCAAGCGCAGGGGCTACCGGAAGGCCGCGATGAGGCTGGACGGCGCGATGGGTTTGATCAGCACGCGATAGGGGTGGTCCTCCTCGATGCGGCGCATCGTCGAGGGTTCGCTCGAGGCGGTGATGAAGATGACGCGGCCGTCGGGCATCAGTCGCTGATACTCGATCGAGATGTCGACCCCGTCGCGCACGCCGCCGAGGCGCACGTCCATCAGCACCCAGTCCGGCCGCTGGCGTTCCAGCATCAGGGCGGCCTCGTCGGGCGCATGGGCGACGCCGACGACCTCGCCGCCGAGGTCCAGTTCAATGATCTCCCGCAGATAATAGGCCAGCAGCACATCGTCCTCGACGATGGCGACCCTGTGTCGTTCACTCACTGCGCACATTCCTCGGCACGCGTCCATCACGCGAGCTTACACGCCGGCACGACGATTGTCGTCGTGGTTCCCGGCCCGGCGGTCCGCTCGACGACGGCGCCGAGCTGCGCCGCCTTGGCCGCCACGATGGTCGAGCCGACGTCGGTCCCGGCGTCGTCGGAACGGCCGATCCCGTCGTCGGAGACGGTGACGCGCCGCGCGTCCGGCCCGGCGCGTCGATAGACGACGCGGATGGCGCCGCCGCGCCCGCCGGGAAAGGCGCGCCGCATGGAGTTCATCAGGAGTTCGTTGACGATCAGGCCGATGGACGTCGCCGCGTCGAGATTCACGCTCTCCTCCTCGGCTTCGACTTCCAGGGTCACGCCGATCTCCGAAAGCGCGAAGGCGTTTCGGACGTGGTCGGCCAGCGCCTCCAGAAACGCCGCGATCGACGCATGCCGCCCCGCCCCGCCGGGAAGCAGCGCGCCGTGCGTGAGGCCGAGCGAGTGGACCCGCTCGGCCAGCGCCTGACGGCAGGCCCTTGCGTCAGGATCGACCGCGCGCCGCCGCTCCATCAAGAGCATCGCGTTGATCTGCTGCAGGTTGTTCTTCACGCGGTGATTGATCTCGCTGAGCAGCAGGTCCTTGTCGCGCAACGCGTCCTCGAGCCGACGATTGGCGGCGTTCAGCCTCGCCTCCGCCCGGTTCTCTATGGCCGCGTTGCGGGTCAGCGCCACGACCGAGAGCGCCGCCATGGCCACGACCAGCAGCGAGAGGCGGAACTCATGCGTGAAAAGCCCGATGTCCGTTCCGATCTGCGCCGCCATGCTGATCGCGAGCGCGCCGACCAGAAACACCGGCAGGAGACGCCGCGCGCCGCGGCTGCCGGAGCCGGGCCCGAACAGATGCGCCACCCAGCCCTCCCGCGACCGGCACATCAGCAGCGCGGCGAAAAGCAGAACGAAGCACAGCGCCGTATGCAAAGCCATCGTCCTGAGCGCGAGAACATCGTGGAGGGCGGAGACGTCCAGCGCGTAGACCACGAGCGCGAACGCGGCGACGACGATGCCGAACGTGGGCGCGACGGAGAGGAAGCGTCCGGCGGAACGGCCGGGCGACGGCAGGACGGCCAGACAGGCCGCCACGCACAGGAACAGCATGGCGGTCGCGGGCGACATCGCCGCGGCGATCGGATCGAACAGCTGCGGCCAGAGGAAGCCGTCGAGACCGCCGGCGGCGTCTCCCAGCCGAAGCAGCGAGACGCAGCCCACGATCGCGGCCGCCGCGCGCGTCCCGAACGCGCTGATCGAGGCGGCGGCGAAACGATGCGTCAGGGCGCCGCCGGAGATCGCGAAGCAGATGGCCGTGCTGGGCGCCATGGCCACATAGCCGGCGCGGACGCGCCGCAGGGATTCCACGTCGAGCGCCCAGCCCGCCGCGAGCACCGCGACCCCGCCCAGGCACGCCGCGAGCGACGCGATCAGGCCGATCCGGGCGGCGACGTCATCCACCGCGCCCTGCTTCATGACGGCGCTCCCACGGCGATCGAAACCCCCGTCATACGCCGGGGCGCGACGAGACCCCGACGGCGGGACGCAACTATGCAAAACCCGGCCGGCCCGACCAAGCACAAAGATTGCGCGAACCGGAAGCGCCTGCGCGCGGCGCCGCGCCGACCCCTCGCGCAGCGCGCAGGGGCCGGCTAGTCTGCGGCCGTCAGTCTGCCGCAACCGCCCCCGCCCGGAGAGCCGCGCCCCATGCCCCTCATCGATCGCCACACCAGCGGCGTCTACGTCATCGCCGCCACGCCCTTCGCCGACGACGGCGCGCTCGACCTCGCCTCCATCGACAGCCTGGTCGACTACTACGCCGCGCGCGGGGTCGACGGCATGACCGTCCTGGGCGTGATGGGCGAGGCGCCGAAGCTCGCCCCCGACGAGGCCCGCGCCGCCCTCGCCCGCTTCATCGAGCGCGCCGGCGCGCTGCCGGTGATCGCCGGCGTCTCCGCCGCCGGCATGGGCGCGCTGGCCGGCCTCTCGAAATTCGCAATGGACAAGGGCGCGGCGGGCGTGATGGTCGCCCCGCCGCCCTCGCTCTCGACCGAGGACACGGTGGCCGCCTACTACGCCGCCGTCTGCGCCGCGCTCGGGCCCGACATCCCCGTGTGCTTTCAGGACTACCCGCAGCTGACCGGCGTGAAGGTCTCGGCCGCCACGATCCTGAAGCTGACGCGCGACCATCCGCAGATCGTCATGCTGAAGCACGAGGACTGCCCGGGGCTCAACAAGCTCTCGACCGTGCGCGCTTCGGAGCCGCGCATGAGCATCCTGTGCGGCAACGGCGGGCTCTATCTGGCGCAGGAGATGCAGCGCGGCGCCGACGGCGCCATGACCGGCTTCGCCTATCCCGAGATGCTGGTGGGCGTCGTCCACCGCCACCTGAAGGGCGACGTCGACGGGGCGGAGGACCTGTTCGACGCGTGGCTGCCGCTGATCCGCCACGAGCAGCAGCCGGGCCTCGGCCTCGCCATCCGCAAGGAGGTGCTGCGCCGCCGCGGCGCCGTCGCATCCAGCGCCGTGCGCGCGCCGGGGCCGAAGCTCTCCAAGGCCGACCTCGCGGAGCTCGACCGCCTGATCGCCCGCACCGAGGCGCGGGTGGCCGCTCTGGGCGAAAGGCTCGCGGCGTGAGCGGCGGGCTCGACCTCGCCATCCGCGGCGGAACCGTCGTCACCGCGTCGGACGTCTTCCGCGCCGACGTCGGCGTGCGGGAGGGGCGCATCGTCGCGCTCGGCGAAGACCTGCGCGCCGACGACGAGATCGACGCGACCGGCCTTCTGGTCATGCCCGGCGGGATCGAGGCTCACTGCCACATCGCGCAGGAGAGCGCGTCCGGCGTGATGACCGCCGACGACTACTTTTCCGGCTCGGTCTCGGCGGCCTTCGGCGGCAACTCCTGCATCGTGCCCTTCGCCGCCCAGCATCGCGGCATGGGCGTGATCGAGACGCTCGACCTCTACGACAGTCGCGCCGCGCCGAACTCGGTGCTCGACTACGGCTATCACCTGATCGTCGCGGACCCGACGGAGAAGGCGCTCGCCGAGGAGCTGCCGGCCGCCTTCGCCCGCGGCGTCACCAGCTTCAAGGTGTTCGTCACCTACGACCTGATGAAGATCGAGGACCGGCAGTTCCTCGACATCCTCACGGTGGCCAAGACCCACGGCGCCGTCACCATGGTCCACGCCGAGAACAACGCGATGATCGCGTGGATGAGCGAGCGGCTCATGGCCGCCGGCTGCACGGCGCCGCGCTACCACGCGCCCTCGCATCCCGAACTGGCGGAGGTCGAGGCGATCCACCGCGCGATCTGCCTCGCCCGGCTGGTCGATACGCCGCTGGTCATCGTCCACGTCTCCACCGAGGGCGGCGCGAGGCTCGTCCGCGAGGCCCGCGCCGAGGGCGCCAAGATCTTCGGCGAGACCTGCCCGCAGTACTTCTTCCTCACGCGCGACGACCTCGACCGCCCGGGCATGGAGGGCGCGAAGTTCATGTGCTCGCCGCCGGTGCGCGACGCCGCCACGCAGGAGATCCTGTGGCGCCACCTGCAGACCGGCACCTTCACGCTCTGGTCCTCCGACCACGCGCCCTACCGCTTCGACGCCTCCGGCAAGCTGGCGAAAGGGCCCGACGCGACCTTCAAGCAGATCGCCAACGGCATGCCGGGCATCGCCCTCCGCCTTCCGCTGCTGTTCTCGGAGGGCGTCAACGCGGGGCGCATCACCCTGCCCCAGTTCGCCGCGCTCTCGGCGACAAACGCCGCGAAGCTCTACGGGCTTGAGAACAAGGGCTCGATCCGCATCGGCGCCGACGCCGACATCGCGCTGTGGGACGCAGGGCTCACACGCACCGTGACCGCCGCCGACCAGCACGACGCGATGGACTACACCCCCTTCGAGGGCATGGCGCTCACCGGCTGGCCCGTCGCGGTGCTCTCGCGCGGGCGGCGCGTGGTGGAGGGCGGCGCGCTAGTCGCCGAACGCGGCTCCGGCCGCTACGTCGCGCGCGCCCGCGCCGACATGACCGGCCTTCCCGGAACCCGCCCGCCGGAGATGGACCCGTCGCGCAACTTCGGCGCGGAGATCATGCCGTGAGCGGACCCGCCCCCCGTCCCATCGTCGTCGTCAACCCGAACTCCAACACGGCCGTCACCGCCGGCATCGACGCCGCGCTGGCCGCCTACCGCTTTCCGGGCGGCCCCGCCATCGAGTGCCTGACGCTCGCCGAGGGGCCGTTCGGCGTCGAGAGCCAGCGCGACGCCGACGCGGTGGTGCTGCCGCTCGGCCGCCTCGTCGAGAGCCGCCCCGACGCCGGCGCCTTCGTCATCGCCTGCTATTCCGACCCCGGACTGGACCTCTGCCGCACGCTCGCCGCGGCGCCGGTCTTCGGCATCCAGGAGGCCGGCGTGCTGAGCGCCATGGCGCGCGCCGACCGCTTCGGCGTCGTCGCGATCAGCGAGGCCTCCATCGGCCGCCACCTGCGCGCCATGCGCCGGATGGGGGTGCTGGAGCGGCTGGCCGGCGAGCGCGCGCTGGGCGTCAGCGTCGCCGACAGCGGCGGCGACGCCGCCTTCGCGGCGCTGGAGCGGGTCGGCCGCGCGCTGGTCGGGGACGGCGCCGGCGCGGTGATCCTCGGCTGCGCCGGCATGGCCCCCCAGCGCGCGCGGCTGGCCGACGCGCTCGGCGTGGCCGTGATCGACCCGACTCAGGCGGCCGTGGCGATGGCGCTCGGCGCAGTCCTCGCCTGAGCGCGCGCCGGCTTCCGACCAGACGCAGCCAGCGCAACCAATCCGCGGCGGCGCCCGTTTACGTCGCGCCGCGCGCCGGCCGCGCCGGCGCCGCAACATCGCCAAGACGCAGTGGAAGAAGAGCCCGATGAAAACCTCGCACGCCCTCGCCGCCGGCCTCGCCGGCGCCCTCGCCGCGCTGCCCGCCGCGGCCTTCACCGTCGTCGTCGGGGCGAACGGCCCGTCGCCCGCGGCGGATTTCCTCGACTTCGCCTCGACGACCTTCTCGGAAGTCTCCGGCGGCTCGATCACCGTGATCGAACGCACGCCCGGCGCCGCGATCCTCGCCGTGCAGAACTGCGAGGCCGACGCCGCGCTCCTGCCCTCCGAGGCCCTCGCCGACGGGCTGGTCGCCGAGGGCGACGGCACGGCGCGCACGCCGGTCTTCCGCACCGACCACGTCCTCGTCGGCCCGAAGGCAGACCCCGCCGGCGTCTCGAACGCCTCCACGCCGGCGCGCGCCTATGCGGCCATCGCGGCGCGCGGCGCCCCCGTCTTCACCTTCGCCCAGACCCAGGCGCTGGAGATGGAGATCTGGCGCGCCGCGGCCATCGACCCGCGGACCGGCCGCGGCGACTGGTGGCGCGAGACCGCCGACCCCGACGCGGCGATCGCCGCGGCGGCCTCGTCGGGCGGCTACGCGCTCGTCGAGCGGGGCGTCTTCGCCGCGAGCCCGGCGCGCGAGGGCCTCGCGATCCTCAATGAGGGCGACGCGATGCTTTCCGTCACGCATCAGCTCGTGCCGGTGGCGCACCGCCGCTGCCCCGCGGCCGACGCCGTCGCGGCGGAGAAGCTGGCGGAATGGCTGCGCGGGGTGGACGGCGCCGTCGCCATGGCGGCGTGGACCGTGGGCGGCGAGGCCCCCGTCTCCCCGGTCGAACCGAGCGCCGACTGACGCGGCCGACAGGCGCAGCAGACGGGCGCCGCAGGCTGACGCCGCTTGCTCCTTCGCGCTTGCGGCGCCACCTTGCGTCTTCATGGAGAGCGACCCCCACATCGTCTGTTTCGGCGCGGCCCACTGGGACGTGATAGCCCGCGCGCGCCCCGGCTCGCGCGGCTCGGCCCCGCGCGGCCCCGACACGCCGGGGGTCGTCACCGTGCGCCCCGGCGGCGTGGCGCTGAACGTCGCCTGCGCGCTGGCCGCCGCGGGCTTCGCCGTCTCGCTCGTCTCCGCCGTCGGAGACGACGACGACGGCGACGCGCTGCTCGCGCGGATCGAGGCGGCGGGCGTGAACGCGGGCGGCGTGATCCGCTACGCCGGCGCCGCGACCGGGCGCTACGTCGCCATCGAGCGGGCGGACGGCGAGCTGGTCGCCGCCGTCGCCGACGCCGCGGCGCTGGAGGCGATGACCCCGGCGCATCTGCCGCTCGACCGGCTCGCCCCGGCCGCGCTCTGGCTGACCGACGCCAACCCGTCCGCCGCGGTGATCCGGGCGCTGGCCGCGGCGCCGGGCCGGCCGCCGCTGGCCGCCGACGCCACCTCCGAGGCCAAGGCGGTGAAGCTGCGCCCCATCCTCGCCGAACTCGCCGCGATCTATTGCAACCGCGCCGAGGCCGAGGCGATCTGCCCCACCCGCCTCAAAGCCGCGCGCGCCGCCGCCCAGGCGCTCTGCGCGCCCGGCGTTGAGGCC
>CAYGUQ010000028.1:16597-19464 GCA_964352995.1 uncultured Rhodobacterales bacterium | reverse complement strand
CGCCGAGCGAGGCGGGCTGGCCCTCCGTGAAGGCGTCGAACGAGCCGTCGTGCACGGCGGCGTAGACCGGCGTGATGGCGAAACCGCCGGCGGGGGCGGTGTTGGTGACGGCGATCCTGAGGGTCGCGGCCTCCGCGGCGCCGAGCCCCGCAAGGACGACGGCGGCTCCCGCCGCAATGACGAACGCGCTGCGCATGGTTTTCTCCCGGTCATGACCTCAGGGGCCGCGACGCGCGCGCGCCGCCGGCCGCCGGACGGTCGGGTTTCATAGACGTGGTAGGCGGTTGTGCGCCGAGGTCGGCGCAAGCTCTCGGTCCGGGCTCAATCGCCCGTGGGTTGAGAAGTACGGTCGCCGGGAAGCGGCGCGTTAGTCACGATCAGCGGATCGGAGTGTGAACAGGCGCATTTTTATGTAACGGCGTCGCGAAGGGAGCGGGGCCTCGCAGGCTGTCGCCATGGCGCGCGGGCGGCCCGGGCGCGTTGCTGCGGCGCCGCGCGCGGGGATTCGCGAATCGGCGCCGCGGCGCGGCGCGCTAGACCGTCGCGTCGGGGGCCTTGCGGATGTGGACGCCGTTGATGCGCCACGCGCCGTCCACCATCAGCATCTCGTAGGCGGCGACGTAGCGCGCGCCGTCGGCGGTCTCGAAATACATGATCTGGACGGGGCCCGCGGGCCCTTCCTCAAGCGCCCCGGCCTCGACGCGGGCGGGGCGCCACACCATCGGATAGCCGCCGCGCACCATGCGGCCGAAGCCGTCGGGCGTGCGGAACATGTTCTGGATCATCGGCGACGCGAAGGCGAAGGCCTGCGCCCAGTCGTCGGCCTGGAACGCCTGGATCTGGGCGCCGATGACGGCCTGGATGTCCTCCGCGTCTCCGGCGGCGGCGGGCTGGGCGAGGCCGAGCGCCAGCGCGAGGGCTGCGGCGGCCAGAGAGCCTTTCGGCGTAATCTTCATGCGCATCTCTCCTGCTTCACGCAACGTCACCTGTGGCGGAGCGACGCCGCGGCAAGGATCCGTCGGAAAACGCGTCGCGTCCCCTGCGGCAGGTTGACCATTCCTCCCCGTTTGCGCTTCATCGCACGCGCTGCATCAGAAGAAGCCGGGGGAGACGCAAGATGAACGCCAGCCAGCAGGACGACCGCCGATGAGCGCCCCGCGCGTGCTCGTCACCCGCCGGTGGCCCGCGGACGCCGAGGCCGCCATGGCCGCCGCCTTCGACGTCACGTTCAACGAGGGCGACGTCGCGATGAGCCCCCAGGCGCTCGCCGAGGCGCTCCGCAGCTTCGACGCCGTTGCGCCGACCGTCTCGGACAAGCTCACGGCGGATCTCTTCGAGGGCGCGACCGCGAAGATCGTCTCCAACTACGGCGTCGGCTACACCAACATCGACACCGAGGCTGCGAAGAAGGCCGGGATCGCGGTGACGAACACGCCGGGCGTGCTCACCGACTGCACGGCCGACCTCGCCATGGCGCTGATGCTGTCGGCCGCGCGCCGGCTGGGAGAGGGCGAGCGCGAGCTGCGCGCTGGCAAGTGGTCCGGATGGCGGCCGACCCACATGATCGGCGTGAAGCCGACCGGCGCGACGCTGGGCGTGATCGGCTTCGGGCGCATCGGGCAGGCGGTGGCGCGGCGCGCCCACCACGGCTTCGGCATGAAGGTGATCTATTTCGACGCCTACCCGATCCCCGCCGAGGCCGCCGCAGCCGTGGGGGCGGAGAAGCGCGACAGCGTCGAGGCGGTGCTGCGCGAGGCCGACTTCGTCACGCTGCACACCACCGGCGGCGCCGAGAACCGCCACCTCATCAACGCCGAGCGCCTCTCGATCATGAAGCCCGGCGCGGTGCTCGTGAACACCGCGCGCGGCGAGTGCGTCGACGAGGCGGCGCTGGCGCAGGCGCTCAAGGACGGGCCGATCGCGGCCGCGGGCCTCGACGTCTTCGAGGAGGAGCCCAAGGTGAACCCCGCGCTGATGGCGATGGAGAACGCGGTGCTGGCGCCGCATCTGGGCTCCGCCACGCATTCCACGCGCGTCGCCATGGGCATGACGGCGCTGGAGAACCTCAAGGCGTTCTTCGACGGCCGCGAGCCGCCGAACCGCGTCGCGTAAGGGAGAGGCGCATGGCCGAGGCCCCCGTCTGCGATTTCGGCTGGAAGGCGCCGGGCTTCACGCTGCCCGGCGTCGACGGCGGCGACCATGCGCTCGACGACCTCAAGGGGCCGAACGGCGTGCTGGTCGCCTTCATCTGCAACCATTGCCCCTACGTGAAGGCGATCGCCGACCGGCTGGCGCGGGACGCCCGCGATCTCGCCGGGCTCGGCGTCGCGACCGTCGCGATCTGCGCCAACGACGCGACGACCCACCCCGAGGACGGCTTCGAGCAGATGAAGCGCTTCGCCGAGGCCCACGGCTTCGGTTTTCCCTACCTGCACGATGAGAGCCAGGCTGTCGCGAAGGCCTATGGCGCCGTCTGCACGCCCGATTTCTTCGGCCTCAACGCCGCGCTGGAGCTGCAGTATCGCGGGCGGCTCGACAGCTCCGGTTCTCGCGCCGCCTCGCCCGACGCGCGGCGCGAGCTGTTCGAGGCGATGCGCCAGGTCGCCGAGACCGGCGCGGGGCCGCGCGAGCAGACCCCCGCCATCGGCTGTTCGATCAAGTGGAAGGCGGCGTGAGCCGCGCCGCGGCGTGACGCTCTATGTCGACGCCGACGCCTGCCCGGTGCGGGCCGAGGCGCTGAAGGTCGCCGAGCGCCACAAGGTGCGGGTGATCTACGTCGCCAACGGCGGCATTCGCCCGCCTGCGCATCCCTTGGCCTCGCTGCAGATCGTGCCCGAGGGGCCGGACGCCGCCGACGACTGGATCGC
>CAYGUQ010000028.1:0-16587 GCA_964352995.1 uncultured Rhodobacterales bacterium | reverse complement strand
GGACGTATGCGTCACCGCCGACATCCCGCTCGCCCACCGCTGCGTGACCGCCGGCGCGCTGGTGCTGAAGCCAAACGGCGAGGCGCTGACGCAGGCGAACATCGGCTCGGCGCTCGCGACGCGCGACCTCATGGCGGACCTGCGCGCCGCCAACCCGCTGGGCGGCGAAGGCGGCGGCAAGGGCTTCACGAAGACCGACAGGTCGCGCTTTCTCGACGCGCTCGACCGGACGCTGCGGCGCGCGGCTCAGGCCTGACGCGCGGCGAGCAGGTCGCGGATCTCCGCCAGGAGCTTCTCCTGCGCCGGGGCCTGCGGCGGCGCGGCCTCCTCCTCGGCGATGGCTGCCTTCTTGAGGTTGTTGACGACCTTGACGATGAGAAACAGCACCCAGGCGACGATCAGGAAGCTGATCACCGCGTTGAGGAACATGCCGTAGTTCAGCGTGGCTGCCCCGGCGGCCTTGGCGGCGGCGACCGAGCCGAACTCCTGCCCGCTCAGGTTGATGAATAGGTTAGAGAAATCGATGCCGCCGGTGAACAGGCCGATGATCGGGTTGATCAGGTCCTCGACGAAGCTGGTCACGATCGAGGTGAAGGCCGCGCCGATGACGATGCCGACGCCCATGTCGACGACGTTGCCACGAATGGCGAACTCCTTGAATTCCTGTAACATTATGTCCCCCCGCGGTGCGCACGCCGCGTTGTTGCGGCGACGGCGCCAGAATTCGTTTCACGGACGATTCAGACAAGGAGCAATTTGAAGCATTGCCGCTGGCGCAACGCGGGGCTGCGCCGGAGGCTGTTGTTGCGGCGCACAATCAGGCGCATCTCCTCGGCACGGAGGCGCTTCAAGCGTCGTTCTTCCAAGGAAAAGCAAAATGACCGCCATCACGCACGCCCGTTCCGACCGCGCGACGGGTTTCTTCGACCGCGCCGTCGCGACGCTGCGCGACATCGGCCGGGCCTACACCCAGGCGCTTGCGCTGCGCCGCACCTACCAGGAGCTGTCGCAGCTGAGCGACCGCGAGCTCGACGATCTGGGTCTCGACCGCGCCTCCATCGGCGCCGCGGCGCGCAAGGCCGTCTTCGGGGCCTGAAGACGCGCACAGGCGCGGCGGGAGCCTCTAGCGGCGCTCCGCCGCGTCGGGCTCCGCAGGCTGCGGCGCCGACTGCTCGCGCCAGAGCATCAGGTAGTCGATGTTCTCGCGCATGACCTGCCAGACGAACGGCACGCATTCCAGCAGCAGCGCCTCGCGCTGGGCGAGGTCGGTGAGCCGCGCCCGGTTGGTCGACAAAGTGCTCGCAAAGCTGAGGAAAAACGTCTCGGCGAAGGCGATGACGCGTCCCGCCTCGGTAAGGTCCTTGGCCGGCGCGCTGCGCAGCGTCTCGAACATGATGAAGACGATCTGGTCCCGCAGGGTCTGAGCGAGCGCACGGGGCACCGTCGCGGCGGGATCGGGCGGCCCGTCGAGGTGGTGGTAGGCCGCCGCGCGGCAGAGCCGGAAGCGCTCCCTGTCCGCGTCGGGCACGTCGTCCTGCGGCAGCGGCGACTGGGCGGCGGCGAGGCTCTCGATCAGAGCCAGACCGATGGCGGCAAGCGTCGCGCGCATCAGAAGGGCGCCTCGTCAGCGGGCGTCACGAAGCTCGCCAGCACCCTCTTCTCGCCAGCCTTCTCGAAGGCGATGGTCAGCTTGTCGCCCTCGATGCCGATCACGGCGCCGTAGCCGAACTTCTGGTGGAACACCCGCGCGCCCGTCTCGAAACGCGCGACCGCCTCGGCGTCGATCACCAGCGCGCGGGCCTCGGACGGCGCCGTCGCCCCGCGCTCGCGCCCGCGGGTCTGAAGCCGTCGCCAGCCGGGCGAGTTGTAGACCGACGCGTCCGCCGCGCCCTGCTCAAGCACCGAGGGGCTGAGCGGCCCGGCGGCGCCGTAGCCGCCGCCCGCAAGGCCCGGCGGCGTCAGCACCTCGACATGGGCCTTCGGCAGTTCGTCGATGAAGCGCGAGGGCAGGGCGGACTGCCACTGGTTGTAGATGCGCCTGTTGGCCGCGAAGCTGATCGAGCAGCGCTCGCGCGCACGCGTGACGCCGACATAGGCGAGCCGGCGCTCCTCCTCCAACCCCTTGGCGCCGTTCTCGTCCATGGAGCGCTGCGAGGGGAACAGGCCGTCCTCCCAGCCGGGCAGGAACACCGCGCGGAATTCAAGCCCCTTCGCGGCGTGCAGCGTCATCACCGAGACCTTCTCGCCGGCGTCGTCGGAGGCGTTGTCCATGACGAGGCTGACATGTTCGAGGAAGCCGGTGAGGTTCTCGAACTCCTCCAGCGCCTTCACCAGCTCCTTGAGGTTCTCCAGCCGTCCGGGCGCCTCTGGGCCGCGGTCCGCCTGCCACATCGCCGTGTAGCCCGATTCGTCGAGGATGACGCGGGCGACGTCGACATGGTCTGCGCCCGGCGCGCCGAGCTGCGCGCGCCAGCGGTCGATGTCGCGCAGGAGACGCGCCAGCGCCCCGCGGGCGCGGGCGGTCAGACCCTCCTCCTCGACCAGTATCCGCGCGCCGTCGATCAGGCTGACGCCGGCCTCACGGGCGCGGGCGTTGATCTCGGCCTGCGCCTTGTCGCCGAGGCCGCGCTTGGGCGTGTTCAGGATGCGCTCGAAGGCGAGCCCGTCGTCGGGCTGCGCGACGACGCGGAAATAGGCCATCGCGTCGCGGATCTCGAGCCGTTCGTAGAAGCGCGGGCCGCCGATGACGCGGTAGGGCAGGCCGATGGTGAGGAACCGGTCCTCGAAGGCGCGCATCTGGTGCGAGGCGCGCACCAGCACCGCCATGTCGTCGAGGGGAATGCGGTCTTCCCCCCGATCGCGCCGAGAGAAGCGCTCCAGCTCCTCGCCGACCCAGCGCGCCTCCTCCTCGCCGTCCCAGTGGCCGATGAGGCGCACCTTCTCGCCGCCGTCGCCGGCCGTCCACAACTCCTTGCCGAGCCGGTCGCGGTTGGCGCGGATCACGCCGGAGGCGGCGCTCAGGATGTGGGCGGTGGAGCGGTAGTTCTGCTCCAGGCGAATCACGGTCGCGCCCGGAAAGTCCTTCTCGAAGCGCAGGATGTTGCCGACTTCGGCGCCGCGCCAGCCGTAGATCGACTGGTCGTCGTCGCCGACGCAGCAGATGTTTCCGCCCTGAACGCCGCCAGCCAGCAGCCGCAGCCACATGTACTGCGCGACGTTGGTGTCCTGATACTCGTCCACCAGAATGTAGCGGAACCAGCGGCGATACTTGTCGAGAACGTCCGGATTGTTCTGGAAGATCTTCACGCAATGCAGCAGCAGGTCGCCGAAGTCGCAGGCGTTCAGCGTGCGCAGCCGCGCCTGATAGGCGGCGTAGAGCGCGCCGCCGGCGCCGGCGTAGAGCGCGGCGTCGGCCGCCGGCACCGCTTCGGGGCCGAGCCCGCGGTTCTTCCACTGGTCGATGAGGCCCGCGAGCATCCGCGGCGGCCAGCGCTTCTCGTCGATCTCGGCGGCCTGCACGACCTGCTTGAGCAGGCGCAGCTGGTCGTCGCTGTCGAGGATGCCGAAATTGGACTTCAGGTCCACAAGCTCCGCGTGCCGTCTGAGAAGCTTCACGCAAAGCGCGTGGAAGGTGCCGAGCCACGGCATCCCCTCCACCGCGCCGCCGACCAGGTCCCCGATGCGATGGCGCATCTCGCGGGCGGCCTTGTTGGTGAAGGTCACCGAGAGCACTTCGTTCGGCCGCGCCTTGCCCGAGGCGAGCAGATGCGCGATCCGCGCGGTCAGCGCGCGGGTCTTGCCGGTGCCGGCGCCGGCGAGCACGAGCACTGCGCCGTCGGTCGTCTCGACCGCCTTGCGCTGCGCGGGGTTGAGGCCGTCGAGATAGGCCGCGCGCGGGCGCGGCGCGGCGAGCTGCGAAAGCGGCGCTTCCTCGAAGGCGTCAGGATCGTCGGTCCATCGCTGGGTCATGCGGGGAGCATAGCGGCGCCGGGGCCGCTCGAAAAGCAAATGTTCGATATTCGTTCATGCCGCCGGCGATGTTTGCATCCCTTGCGGCCGAGGCCCTGCGGCGCTCGGCGGCGGCGACGCAGGTCGCTTTTCAAGACGACCTTCGACGCAATTTTAATATTACTGTGAATAATGGCCGCCACGCGACGACGCATCGCGCAGCCCCGCCAGCCTGACGGCGGCGTCGGGCCTATTGACGAAATCATTTTTTGAATGCGTTCGGGGGGCGGCATGTTCGACAAACCGATCTTTCGCGTCGGCACCGGCAAGAACCGGAAGAACGAGACGTTTCAGACCGGCAGGACGCCTTCCGGCGGCAAGGTCGTGACCGTGAAGCCGGAGACGTACCGGCGCGCGCTCGCGGCGGCTGCGGCGGCCGACGGCGTCTCGAACGAGGTGAAGTCGTGAGCGAGGCCATGCAGCCCGACCTCGACCAGATCTTCGAAATTCTGGCGCCGGTGGACGACGACATCGAGGGCCTGCTCGCCTACGCCTATTTCAAACGGCACAAGCGCGCATGGTGCAACAACTTCCTGCGCGCCCGCGGCCGGCTGCCGAGCGAAGTGGAGGAGGTGGCGTTCTCCGAGAGCGCCTGCGTCAGCGACCAGATCTCGCGCTACCGCCAGCAGGCGCAGAACGCCCTCGTCGCCTATGGCGCCATGTGCGTCGGCGACGCGCGGGAGGACATCGCCCGCGAGGCGATCACCGCCCGCATGGAGCGCTCCGCCGAAGTGGTCGAGCAGAGCGGGTCGCTCGACTCGCAGGTGAAGTCGAGCGTGATCTCCACCTTGCTGACCACGGCGATCCTCGTGCTGCTGGCCGCCGGCGTCCGCCTGCTCGGGATCGACCTGCTAGACGCGGTGGACGCCGTCACCGGCAAATGAGACCGCACCGCCGACGCGGGGCTTGACGCGCCGCCGCGTTCGCGGCGGGGTGACCCTGCCGCGCAAGAGGGTGCGCGGCGTCTGACCGAAAGTCCGCCCGATGATCAAGCGCCTAGACGTGCGGGACTACATCCGCACCATCCCCGATTTCCCCCATGAGGGGATCATGTTCCGCGACGTCACGACGCTGTTCGGCGACCCCCGCGGGTTTCGCATGGCCATCGACCTGTTGCTGCATCCATACGCCGGGCTGCGGATCGACAAGGTCGCGGCGCTGGAGGCGCGCGGGTTCATCCTGGGCGGCGCGGTGGCTCACCAGCTTTCGGTCGGCTTCGCGCCCATCCGCAAGAAGGGCAAGCTGCCCTGGAAGACCATCGCGCAGGAGTATCAGCTCGAATACGGCGAAGCGATCGTGGAGGTCCACGAGGACGCCATCCTGCCGGGCGAGCAGGTGCTGGTGGTGGACGATCTTCTGGCGACCGGCGGCACGGCCGAGGCCGGGATCAAACTGATCGAGCGGCTCGGCGGCGAGGTCGTCGGCTGCTGCTTCGTCATCGACCTGCCCGATCTCGGAGGCCGCAAGCGGCTGGAGGCGCTGGGCGTGGACGTCCACGCGCTCTGCGCCTTCGAGGGCGGTTGACCGCGGCTCGGAGAGCCGCCGCGAGGGCCTGCGCAGAAGAGGGCGGGGAGGCGGGCGCTGCGAGGCAGGGCGCGTCCGCTCAGGGCCGCACCTCGGCGAGGGCGCTGGCGAGTTCGGCGTCGTCGATCACGCCGAGCGCGTGGGCCCGCCGCAGGTCCTCGCGCTGGCGCTCGACGGGGACGAGCACGTTGGTGACGCTGGTCTCGACCCGGTCGGGCCCGCATCCGCCGAGCAGCGCCGCGAGCGCGGCGGCGGCGACGGCGCGGTTCATTGGTCGAGTATCCGCTGGCGCTCGTCCGCGTATTCGCTCGCGGTGATCGTCTGGGCGTCGTAGGCGGCCTTGAGATCGATGAGCTGCTGGCCCTTGCTGACCGTCGTGTTGGTCACATGCGTCTCCGACTCAGCGCCGCCGCCGCCGCAGCCGGCCAGCGCCATCGCGGCGACGATCAGGCAGTTCCGCACGATGACCATGTTCGCTCCCCCTTGTCGGCGCATGGCGGAAAGGGTTCCCGAAGAGATGCGGCGCCGCAAGCCCAAATTCCTGCGGCGCCGACGGGTTCAGTAGTTCGAGGGGAACATCGCGCGGCGGGCTTCGTCGTCCATCTCGGTCTTGAAGCCGGCGTCGGCGCCCAGCTTCAGGGCCTTCTGAGCCGCGGGGCGCGCGGAGATTTCGGCGTGCCAGCGCTTGAGGTTGGGGAAGTCGTCGAACCGCTCGGGGCCTTCGAGGATCAGCGGCAGCGGGTTCGTCCAGCCCCAGACCGCCATGTCGACGATGGTGTAGACGTCGCCGAGAACATACGGGCCGTCGCCGATCTTGCGGTCGATGATCGCGAAGTGGCGCGCGGCCTCCTTGCGGTAGCGGTTGATCGCATAGGGGATCTGCTCGGGCGCCATGCGGCCGAAATGCACCGACTGGCCGTTGTAGGGGCCGAGCCCGGTGGCGACGAACATCAGCCACGAGAGCAGCGCGGCCCGATCCTCGTGGAGAAATTTCCCCGTCTTCTCAGCGAGATAGAGCAGGATGGCGTTGCTGTCGAACACGACGGCGCCGTCGTCCTCGATCACCGGCGCCTTGGCGTTGGGGTTCAGCGCGAGGAACTCCGGCCGATGCTGCTCGCCGCGGCGCGTGTCGACCTTGACCGGCTCGTAGTCGAGCCCGGCCTCTTCGAGGAAGAGCGCGACCTTCTTGGGGTTCGGCCCGGTGTTGTAGTGAAAGCGGATCATCGCGCTGAGGTCCTTTCCCGGCGTTGAAGCGGGGCAGGAGTAGCGGGGCCGGGCCCGGCCGTCCAATGACGATCCTGAATGAGGCGCCCGGCGCGCTGCGGCGCCGGGCGTCGTGGCCTTCGTCGGGGCTCAGGAGCCGGGGGAGACGCTGGCGAGGTACGCCGCGACGTTGGCGCGATCCTCTTCGCTCGGCAGCTTGTAGGCCATGTTCGAGCGCGCCTTGCTGTCGTCGAGCTTGGCGCGGAGGAAGTCGCGCGGGTCGGCGAGATAGGCGGCGATATCGGCCTCGGTCCAGGTGAAGCCGGTCGCCCCGAGAGCTTCGAGAGACTTGCCGTAGCGCGTGAAGTCGTCGCTATGCGCCGCGACGCGGCCGACCACGCCATAGAGGTTCGGGCCGGTCTTGCCGCCCTTGACCAGCGTGTCGCCGCCGTCGGTGACGACCATGTGGCACGTCCGGCACGCCTTCTCGAATGTCGCCTCGCCCGCCGCCGGGTCGCCGGCCTGAGCGGCGCCGCCGATGAGCGTCGCCGCGAATGCGGCCGTGATCAGGTACTTCATGAAGCGTCTCTCCCTGCTTCCCTAGAAACTGCGGCGGCTTCAGGCCGCTCACAATCAAGTTGTAGCGCGTCGCGCGGAGCCGCGCAGCGGGGCGCGACGGCGTTACGCACGCCCGAATGTTTCATCGAACGCGGCGCGCAGCGCAACATCCGCATCCGCCATCGTCGCGGTGACGCCAAGATCGGCGAGGCTGGTCACCCCGTGGCCGCTGATCCCGCAGGGCACGACGCCGGCGAAGCGGGCGAGGTCCGGCTCGACGTTCAGGGCGACGCCGTGGAAGGAGACCCAGCGCCGAACGCGCACGCCGATGGCGGCGATCTTGTCCTCAACCGGCGACCCGTCCGGCAGGGGCGGCTTGTCGGGCCGCGCGACCCACACGCCGACGCGCCCCGGCCGGCGCTCGGCGCGGATGTTGAAGCGCGCGACCGTCGCGATCATCCACGCCTCCAGCAGCCATACGAAGCGCTTCACGTCGCGCCCGGCGCGGTCGAGGCGCAGCATGGCGTAGGCGACGCGCTGGCCGGGGCCGTGGTAGGTGTACTGGCCGCCGCGGCGCGTCTCGATCACCGGCAGGCCGCCGGCGTCGATCAGGTGCTCGGCGCGGGCGGAGGGGCCGGCGGTGTAGAGCGGCGGATGCTCCAGCAGCCAGACGAGTTCAGGCGCCTCGCCCGCGGCCACCGCGGCGACGCGCGCCTCCATCTCCGCGAGGGCCTCGGCATAGTCGACCGGCGCGTCGCTCACGCGCCATTCGGGGGGCTGAAACGCCGCATCTCGCGAAGTGTCCGGGGCCTCTTCACAAGCGCGATTCACCCCGCTATACCCCGCGCCCAGTGCGGTCGTGGCGGAATTGGTAGACGCGCAGCGTTGAGGTCGCTGTGGGGTAACTCCCGTGGAAGTTCGAGTCTTCTCGACCGCACCATCATAATCCTGAGATCACTCCTCGCCGCGCTGGCCGGGTCGGCTGGCGCGGATGCGCGCGCTCAGCACGATCACCGGGATCATGCCGACCGCGACGATCACCAGCGAGGGCGTCGCCGCCTGGGTTAGGCGCTCGTCGGACGCGAGGCGATGCGCCTGCACCGCCAGCGTGTCGAAGTTGAACGGGCGCATGATCAGCGTCGCCGGCAGCTCCTTCATCACGTCGACGAAGACGATCAGCGCGGCCGTCAGCAGCGCGCCGCTCAGGATGGGCGCATGCACCCGCGCCAGCGCCCCGGCCGGCCCTGCGCCGAGCGTGCGCGCCGCGTGGTCCATCGACGGGGTGATCTTGCCGAAGCCGGCCTCCACCGTGTTCAGCGCGACGGCGAGGAAGCGCACCAGATAGGCGAAGAGCAGCACGCCGATGGAGCCGCTCAGCAGCAGCCCGGTCGAGACGCCCAGCGTCTCCCGCGCCCAGGCGTCGAGGCCGTTGTCGAGCGCCGCCAGCGGGATCATCACGCCCACCGCGATCACGCCGCCCGGTATCGCGTAGCCCATGCCGGCGACCCTGTTGGCGAAGCGCGTCAGCCGGCCCGGCGCCAGGCGCTCGGCGTAGGCCAGCGCGACCGCCGCCAGCACGCAGAGCGCCGCCGCCAGCGCCGCCAGCGTGATCGAGTTCAGGGTGAAGGCCAGGTAGCGCGGGCCGAAGAGGCTGTGGCCGTCGCGCAGCGCCATCTCCCCCAGCATCGCGAGCGGCGCCACGAAGCCGAGCAGCACCGGCAGCGCGCAGGCTGCGGCCGCCGCGAGCGCCTTCCACCCCGCCAGCGGAAAGCACGCCAGCGTCTGGAAGCCGCCGCTCGGGTGGTAGCGCGCCGCGCGCCGCTGGGCGCGCTCCAGCGCCACCAGCGCCAGCACGAAGATCAGCAGGCAGGCCGAGAGCTGCGCCGCGGCGATGCGGTCGCCCATCGCGAACCACGCGCGGTAGACGCCAGTCGAGAAGGTCTGGACCCCGAAATGCGACACCGTTCCGAAATCGGCCAGCGTCTCCATCAGCGCCAGCGCGACGCCGGTGACGACGGCCGGGCGCGCCATCGGCAGCGCCACCCGGCGAAACGCCCCCCACGGCCCCAGCCCCAGCGTCCGCGCGACGTCGAAGGCGCGCGCGGACTGTTGAAGAAAAGCCGCGCGCGCAAGCAGATAGACGTAAGGGTAGAGAACCAGCACGAACATGAGCGCCGCGCCCTCGAGCGAGCGCACCTCCGGGAACCAGTAGTCCCGCGGCCCCCATCCGGTCGCGTCGCGCAGCGCGGTCTGCACCGGTCCGGGGTGGTCGAGCAGGGCGGTGTAGGCGTAGGCCATGACATAGGCGGGGAAGGCGAGGGGCGCCGCCAGCGCCCACTCGAACACCGCCCTGCCGGGAAAGCGGCACATCGTCACGAGCCATGCCGCGCCGACGCCCACCGCGCCGGCGCCGACCGCCACCATCGCCCCGAGGGCGAGCGTGTTGGCGACGTACAAGGGCAGAACGGTGTCGACCATGTGCCGCCATGCGCCCTGGCTGGGCATGGCGAGAGCGCCGATCACGCCGAGGATCGGCGCGGCGACGAGCGCGGCCAGCAGGATGGCGCCGGTCGACAGGGCGCCGGTCGCCCGGTCCCGCAAAGGGGCCCGCCCGTCGCTCCCGGTGCGCGGTTCCGCCGTCGCCGTCACGGCCGGGCCTCGGCGGTCTTGGGAATTCCGTTCATGGCGGAGACCTAGCGCCGGGCGCCGCTCCGCGCAACGCGAGCGGGCCGGGGCAGGCGGCGCAGGACCTCCGGTCGGGCCATGCGTCGGGCGCTCAGTGCAGCGCCGCCCTGCGCTCGCGCCCGTCCATCACGAGGCGCGTGGGGGCGCGGGGGTCGACGGCCTCGATCGTCATCGCCGCGATCTCCGCCACCGGCCCCGCGGCGCGACGGACGCCGGTGTCGAGCATCAGCCGCAGGAGGCCGTCGGGGTGCAGCGCGCAGTCCGTCGGGGTGATCTGTTCGAAGCCGCGGACGCGCCCGTCCTCCATCTCGGCGAAGGCGAAGACGGCGCCGCCCGCGGCCTGCGCCACGCCGACGCCGGGCGCGAGCGCCGAGGGGGCCTCGCTGGGCGCGCCGCCGGACAGCGCGTCGAAGAGGCGCGCGCTGTCGACCAGCCGCGCCGCCAGGCGCCAGGCGAGGCCGCGGCCGCGGCGCGCCTCTATGGCGCGCATGAGGTCGGCGTCGGCCACGCGCGCGGCGACGGAGTTCTCGAAGGGCGCGCCGTCGTACTCCGCCTCGCGCCAGTCGAGCGCCTGTCCGCGCGCGCCGGCCCGCCACAGGGGCAGTTCGGCGCGGCCCCAGCGGCTGTCCCACCGCCGCCAGACATGGTCGAGCACGCGCGCCGCGGGCGTGGCCCCCGACGCCATCCACCGCTCGAAATCGGCGATGCGCATCGGCGCGCCGGCGTCGCCGAACACGGCGGAGGCGAGCAGCGCGGCCTCGTCGTTGCGCGGGTCGGGCGCCGAGGCCGGATTCTCGACCCCGTCGGCGGCCGGCCAGCCCAGCGCGCGCGGCCAGGCCACGGCGAACTTGAACGCGTGCTCGCGCAGCGTCTCGAGCGCCATGGCGCGGGCCATGTCCTCCGCCTCCGCGCCCACCGGGGCCGGCAGGCCGAAGGCGGCGCGCGCGGCGGCCTCATGCGCCAGCGGGCAGCTGTCGCACATCAGGCCCGCCAGCCGGGCGGCCTCGGCCGCGGGCTTTCCGGCCATCATGCGTGAGAGCGAGATCGGCGTGGGCGCGTCCACCACCGCTCTCAATCCGCCGCCGCGTCGGGCGACCGTCACGATTAGGGCGCCGCCGTCGATCATGTCGCATCACCGTAGTCTTTGGGGCGACCGCATCGACCCGGGGGCCCGCGGCCATACGAACCTGCCCACTTGGCGGGCGCCACGGGCGGGAACGTGCTCCGAGAGTGGGCCATCGCCAGGTCGGCGGGCTATGCGATCAAGGCGCCATAGGCGGGGGCGTCGCATCGCTCGGCGCGGAATTGACGAGGCGGCGTAGCGGGATGGCGGACGCCCGCGTCAGTCGGACGCAGCGCCTCCGCCGGCGCCGCGGGCGCCGTTCCCGGCGTCTCCGGCCGCCGCCGGCGTCGCCGGCGCCGTGAACCAGAACGCGGCGCCGCCGCCGGGCGCGTTCTCGACGCCGATCTCGCCGCCCATGCCGCGGACGACCTCGCGCGCCACCGCGAGCCCCAGCCCGAGCCCGCCGTGAGGGCGCGTGACCGAGTCGTCGCCCTGCCTGAAGGGCTCGAAGATCGCCTCGCGCTGCGCCGCAGGCACGCCGGGGCCTGTGTCGGCGACCGTGAAGCGCAACATGCGGCGCTCCGCCGCGACGTCGGCGGAGATCGTCACGCCGCCGCTGACCGTGAACTTCGCCGCGTTGCCCGCGAGATTGATCAGCACCTGGCGGATCATCCGCGCGTCGCCGCGCCATGCGCCGGGGGGCGCGACGGCGGCCAGCCTTAGCCCCTTGGCGAGCGATGCGGCGCGAATCGGGTCGAGCGCCGCCTCGCACAGGGCGCGCGGCTCGAAGTTCTCAAGGCGCGCCGCCGCCACGCCCGCCTCGATCCGCGCGAGGGCGAGGACGTCCTCGATGATCGCGAGCAGCGAGAGCCCCGAGCTCTCGATCGCCTTGAGCCGCGCCACCGTCTCCGGCCGGGTCTCGGCGGCCAGCAGCAGCGCCGTCATCCCGAGCACGCCGTTGAGCGGCGTGCGCACCTCGTGGCTCATCTTCGCGAGGAAGTCCCGCCGCACCTGCGCGATCTCCTCCGCGGCGGCGCGGGCCTCCATCAACGCCGAGACGTCGCTGTTGACGCCGACGATGCGGGTGGGCCGGCCTGCGGCGTCGCGCAGCGCCGCGGCGCGCGAGCGCCACCAGACCCATGTCCCGTCCCTGCGCCGGATGCGGTAGGTCTCGTCGAAGGGCGCGCCGTCGACGCGGCACCGGTCCGACGCCGCCATGACGCGCTCGACGTCCTCGGGGTGCAGCCGGCGCAGCCAGCTCTCGATCCGATCCGGGAAGCTCTCGGCGTCGAAGCCCAGCATCTCGCGATAGCGGTCGCTGTACTTGACGCTGCGGCCGGGGATCTCTTGCTCCCACAAGCCGTCGAGCGAGGCCTCGACGGCGATGCGGAGCCGCGCCTCTCCCAGCGCCGCCTGGGCGAGCGCGCGCTCCTCCTCGGTCACGTCGAGCAGCACGGCGGCGACCAGCGTCCGCGCGTCGCGGCGCAGCGCGGTGAGGCGGGCGCGGTAGGGGCGCAGCGCGCCGTCGGCGCAGCGCTGCTCAACGCGCAGGGCGACGGCGCGTTCGCGGCCCTCCAGCAGCGGCGCAAGGCTGCGCCGGAGCGCATCGTCGCCAAAGCCGGTCCAGAAGTCGCAGGGACCGACCTCGCCGATCCGCTCAGGGGCGAGCCCGAGACACAGGCGCGCCTCGTCGTTCAGCATTTCGTAGCGCAGGCTGCGCGCCTCGAAGATGTGGATCTCCGACGCGACGCTGTCGACGACGTCGGCCAGCAGGTCGGCCCGGCGGCGGCTCTCCTGCAGCTCCTTGTCGGCCGTCACCTCGGCGGTGACGTCGCGCTGGATCGACATCCAGAGCCGCGGCCGGCCCGGCGCGCCGCCCTCGACCGGCACCGGCAGGTAGCTGGCGTCGACCCAGAACGCCTCGCCGGTCTTGCGATAGTTTACGAAGCGCTCGCGGCGCGGCCGCCCCGCCCGCCGAGCCTCGGCCAGCCGCGCGATGGCGTCGACGTCCGTGAGAGGGCCGCGCAGGAAGGCGGGCGTCCGCCCGACGATCTCCGCCGCGGAATAGCCGGTCATCGCGCAGAAGCCGGCGTTGCACCACAGGATGAGCGGCGCAGGCGCGTCCGGGTCGGCGTCCACCAGGACGATGGCGTCGTCGCCATAGGCCTCCGTCTGGGCGATCAGATCGGCGATCGCTGATTTCGGAAGCTTCAAGAGTAACCCGCCACCCTTGGACAGCGCGCAACAGCGCGGTGGAACAATTCCACGCCTTCTGGATATATGCGGCGTCCCGAATCGGAAAGGCGTCCTGATGCGCGTTGCGTTTCGAAAGATGCACGGGATCGGCAACGATTTCGTCGTGCTCGACCTGCGCGCCGGGGGCAACGCCCCGACGGCGGCGCTCGCGCGCGCGCTCGCGGACCGTCACCGGGGCGTGGGCTTCGACCAGCTCGTGACGCTGTCGCCGGCCGAGGCCGGTTCCGGCGCCGACGCGCGCGTCGGCTTTCTGAACGCCGACGGCACGCCCTCCGGCGCGTGCGGCAACGGCGCCCGCTGCGCGGCGCTGCTGCTGATGGAGGAGAGCGGGCGCGACCGCGTCGCGATGCGCACCGAGGCGGGGCTGCTGCCGGCGCGGCGCTCAGCCGACGGCCGGATCACGGTGGACATGGGGCCGCCGCGGCTCGGCTGGCGCGACGTTCCGCTGGCCTTCGAGGCAGACGTGGAGGCGCCGCCGCTCTCGACGCCGCATCCGGCGACGGCGGTCTCGGTCCTGTCGATGGGCAACCCCCATTGCGTGCTCTTCGCGCCCGACGCCGAGGTGGCGCCGCTGGAGACGCTGGGGCCGGCGCTGGAGCGCGATCCGCTGTTTCCCGAACGCGCCAACGTCGAGTTCGTCCACGTGATCGATCGCGGCGCGGTGCGCGCGCGCGTCTGGGAGCGCGGGGCGGGCGTGACGCTCGCCTGCGGCTCCGGCGCCTGCGCCGTCGGCGTCGCCGCGATGCGGCGGGGACTGGTCGACCGGCGCGTCGACGTGCGGCTCGACGGCGGAACGCTGACGATCGAATGGCCCGAGGCGCCCGGCGCCGGCGTGCTCATGACCGGCCCCGCCGCGACGGTGTTCGACGGCGCGCTGAGCGCGGAGTTCCTCGCCGGCGTGGAGGCCGCGTGAACGCCCGCGCCGCGCCCCCGATCTTCGAGACCTTCGGCTGCAGGCTCAACGCCTACGAGACCGAGGGCATGAAGCGCATGGCCGAGGCCGGCGGGCTGGAGGGCGCGGTGGTGGTGAACACCTGCGCCGTGACCGCCGAGGCGGTGCGCCAGGCCCGCCAGCGCATCCGCCGCCTGCGCCGCGAGAACCCCGGCGCGCGCCTCGTCGTCACCGGCTGCGCGGCCCAGACCGAGCCGGAGACCTTCGCCGCGATGCCGGAGGTCGACCTCGTGCTCGGCAACGCCGAGAAGATGCGGCCCGAGGCCTGGACGCCCGACTTCATCGGCGCCGCCCCGCGGGTGGTCGTGGAGGACGTCTTCGCCGCCCGGGAGACGTCGGGGCACATGCTCGACGGGTTCGGGACGCGCTCGCGCGCCCATGTCATGATCCAGAACGGCTGCGACCATCGCTGCACCTTCTGCGTGATCCCGTTCGGCCGCGGCGACTCGCGCTCCGCCGCGGCGGGCGAGGTGGTCGAACAGGTGCGCCGCCTCGTCGCGGCGGGCTACAACGAGGTGGTGCTGACCGGCGTGGACCTCACGAGCTGGGGCGCCGATCTGCCGGGCGCGCCGCGGCTTGGCGCGCTGGTGCGGCGCATCCTGCGGCTCGTTCCGGAGCTGCCGCGGCTCAGGCTCAGCTCAATCGACAGCGTGGAGGCCGACGACGACCTCGTGGCCGCCTTCGCGGAGGAGCCGCGGCTGATGCCGCATCTCCATCTCAGCCTTCAGGCCGGCGACGACATGATCCTGAAGCGCATGAAGCGCCGGCACCTGCGCGCGGACGCGATCGACTTCTGCGCCCGGCTGCGCGCGCTGCGGCCCGACATGACCTTCGGCGCCGACCTGATCGCGGGGTTCCCGACAGAGACCGAGGAGATGTTCGCCAACTCCCTGGCGCTGGTCGAGGAATGCGGGCTGACCTGGCTGCACGTCTTCCCCTACTCCGCACGCAAGGGCACGCCGGCGGCGCGGATGCCGCCGGTTCCGAAGACCGTCCGTCAGGAGCGCGCGGCGCGGTTGCGGGCGCTCGGCGCCGCGCGCGCCGCGGCCTGGGCGGCGTCCCGCGTCGGCGGGCTGGAGCGCTGCGTCGTCGAGACGCCGCGGTTGGCGCGCACCGAGGGCTTCGCTGAAGTGATCTTCGAGCAGGATCGCGCCACGGGGGCGCTGACCGAGGCGCGCATCGTCGCAAGCGACGGCGCGCGTCTGCTTGCGATGTGAGAGCCTGACGCGAAGCGGCGTCTCGGATGAGGCTCTCACATCGCGGCTACTTCTCGCCGTTCCAGCGCCGGAACCTGTCCATCGGCAGCATCCGCTCCTCGCCGATCCTGAGTTTCGACGTCTGCGTCGCGACCAGATGGGCGAGGTTGGCGAGGGCCTCGGTGTTCGGCGCCTGCGTGTAGCCGCCGCCTTGCTTGAGCGTGATTTTCGGCGAGGTGTCGATCTCGGCGCCGACCTTGTAGTGGCCGCTGGCGTTGGTCCATTCCACCAGGGCGCCGTCGACGAATTCGGCCGAGCCTGCGAACGCGGCGTCCTCCGTTTCGCGCACGATCATGGGCTCGCCTTCGTCGTCGAGGCCGAAATCGGTCACGACATGGGGCATGATCGAGGTGTGGCCGCGGTCAGGCTCGCTGGCGGCCGCGCCGTGCTTTGCGCGTTTCCTGCGGCCAGCTTCCTCCTTCTCGCGCCGGATGTAGGCCACGGTGGGGTCGTTGAACGGCACGCAGAAGTCGTAGCAGCCGTTCGCGGGACGCATGCGGTCCTTTGCGCCGTCCGCCGTCCGGATCATGAACTTGCCCGCGCACCATTGCAGCGTCTTGTTCTTGAACGGCTCGGTCTGTGGAACGCCCTTTGGCGCGTAGGCCTTCAGCTGCGGATCGGGAGGGGGCATCGGCGTCTTCCTTCGACCGGGGAGGCGGTGAGCGCTCATCTTCCGGGCATGGCCGGCGCGCCTCTGTGCCGGGCGTCACGGCATTCCCAAGTTTCCGGCGAGCGGTTAAGGATCGCTGGGCTTACGACTGGGGTCGCGATGTCATTCTTCAGCAAGTTGCGCCAACGGCTGACAAGAACCTCCTCCCGTCTCGAGGAAGGGGTCGACGCGCTCGTAGGCGGCGGCGACGGGCAGGGCGCGGCGCCGGAGCCGGCCGCGCCGCCTTTCGAGCCGCCGCCGCAAGCCCCGGCACAAGCCCCGTCCCAAGCTCCATCCCAAACCCCGACGCCGACCGCCGGGGAGCCAGCGGCCGCGCCCGTGTCGGACAGGCCGCGCGAGAACCCTGCGCCGCAGCCCGCGCCCGCGCCCGCAGCGGAGCCTGCGCCTGCGCCTGCGGCGCCGGCGCAGGCTC
>CAYGUQ010000027.1:0-19594 GCA_964352995.1 uncultured Rhodobacterales bacterium | reverse complement strand
CGCCCGAGGCCGAGCCGACCGCGGAGCGCAGCAAGCCGCGCCGCGCCCGCAAGGGCGCAGAGGCCCAGGCGCCCGAGGTTGAAGTCGAGGCGCCCGCGGCCGTCGAGCCCGAACCGACGCCGGTCTCGCGCGCAGCGCCGGCGCCCGAGCCGCACCGCCATGTCGAGCCGCGCCGCAACGACGGCCGGCGCGGCCGCGGCGACGGCCGGCGCGCCCGCGCCGATCGCGGCGCGCCCGTGATCGGCTTCGGCGACCCTCCGCCGGCCGTCGTGATGCGCCCGGTCGTGCTGCCGAAGGCGACCCGCGCCGCGGCCGCGACCGAAAGCGAAGAGGCCGACGAGGCGGCGTAATCCTGACGGACGACCGCCTGCGCGGCCCCGGCCGCGCGGCGGGAGGCCATGAGACGGAAAGAGCCCGGAACGCAGGTTCCGGGCTCTTTCCGTCTGGGGTCGGGCGGCGTCGCGCCTCAGTCCTCGTCGTCCTCCAGCCGCGTCACGATCACCGTCGTCACCGGCTTCTTGCCCCACGCGTCCATGCACACCTTGCGCGCGGCGCGGGCGGCGACGTCCTCCAACCCGCTGTCGGAGCGCTTCTCCTTGCGGGAGGCGCGCTCGATGGCCGCGTCAACCGCGTCGGCGATGCGGTCGGCCAGCGTGGTCGAGCCGCCCTTCGGCGCCCCCACCATGCGCACCTCGGGGTCGGCGATGAGGTCGCCGTCCTCGTCCACCACCAGCGCCACGATGGCGTGGCCCTGACGCGCCAGGCGCAGACGATCCCGGATCACGCCGTCGAACGCCCCGACGAACGCCTCGCCGTCGAGATAGACGCGGCCTGTCGGCACCTCGTCGACGATCTCGGGGTCGTTGCCGTCCAGCGCGACGAGCGACCCGTTCGGGGCGACCAGCGCCGTCGCGGCGCCCCACTGCTTCGCACTGCGGACATGTTCGACGAGGTGGCGGTGCTCGCCGTGCATCGGCAGCGCGATCTGGGGCTTCACCGCCGCGTAGAGCGCCTTGAGCTCGTCGCGGTAGGCATGGCCCGAGACGTGGATCTGCGCCATGTCGGCGTCGACCACGCGCACGCCGCGTTCGCTGAGGCGGTTGTAGAGCTTGTGGATCTCCGCCTCGTTGCCCGGAATGGTGCGCGAGGAGAAGAGCACCGTATCGCCGGCGTCGAGCGAGACGGTCGGGTGCGAGCCCGCCGCGATGCGCGCAAGCGCCGCCCTGCCCTCGCCCTGGCTCCCGGTGACGAGATAGAAGAGGTGGCGCGCAGGGATGTCCTTGGCGCGGTCGTCGGTGATGGTCTCTGGGAAGTCGGTCAGCAGCCCCGTCTCCTGCGCCGCGCCGATCATCCGCTGCATGGCGCGGCCAGCGATGACGATGGAGCGGTCGTTGGCCGCGGCGGCCTCGGCGAGCGTCTTCAGCCGCACCACGTTGGAGGCGAAGCTGGTGGCCGCGACCGCCCCCTCGCACTCGGAGATGACGCGCTCCAGATGCGGCCTCAGCGCGCCCTCCGAGCCGGTGGAGCCCGGGTTGAACACGTTGGTGCTGTCGCAGGTCATCGCCAGCACGCCCTCGCGCCCCAGCTTCTCGAAGGGTTCGAGATTGGCCGGCGCGCCGATGACCGGGTCGCCGTCGAGCTTGAAGTCGCCGGTGTGGACGATCAGCCCCGACGGCGTGCGGATCGCGAGCGCCGCGGGCTCCAGCGTGGAGTGCGTCACGCGGATGAACTCGACGCTGAACGGGCCCGCCTGCACCGGCGTCTCCCATTCGCAGAGCTTGACGTGCTTCGGCGAGCGGCCCTCGTCCACCATCTTTCGCCGCGCGATCTCGGCGGTGAAGCGGGTGGCGTAGACCGGCGCCTTCAGACGATCCCACAGCCTGCCGATGGCGCCGACATGGTCCTCATGGGCGTGGGTGATGAAGATGCCGTCCAGCCGGTCCGCCATGTCGGCGATGTAGCCGACGTCGGGCACCATCAGTTCGACGCCGGGGCTCGTCGCCATGTCGCCGAAGCCGATGCCGCAGTCGACGATGATCCAGCGACGGTCCTTCGCCGGGCCATAGCCGTAGAGATACATGTTCATGCCAATCTCGCCCGCGCCGCCGAGCGGCGCGTAGACGAGTCGGGAAGCATCCGCCATCCGTTATCCTTTCGCGGCGTTGAACCTGTGAATCTCCACAAGCCCCCGCATCGTGAGGTCGGGGTCGACACGCTTGATCGCGTCGGTGCTCTTGGCGAACAACGCCGAGAGGCCCCCGGTTGCTATGACGTCGTGGCTCGCCCCGCGCTCCTGCGCGATGCGGGCGCAGACGCCCTCGATGAGGCTCACATAGCCCCAGTATGCTCCTGAGCGCATGCAGCTCAGCGTGTCGCGGCCGACCACCTTCTCGGGGCGCGCGACGTCGATGTTGGGCAGCCGGGCGGCCGCGCGGTGCAGCGCCTCGAGGCTGAGATTGACCCCCGGCGCGATGACGCCGCCGACATAGGCGCCGTCCTCCGCCACCACGTCGAAGGTCGTCGCGGTGCCGAAGTCCACGACGATCAGGTTCGGGCCGTAGGCGGTGTAGGCGCCGACGGTGTTGACGATGCGGTCGGCGCCGACCTCGTGGGGCGCGTCCACCCGCACCTCGACCGGCAGCCGCGTCTCGGACCCGCTGACGAAGAGCGGCGTGCACTTGAAGTAGGTCTCGCACAGCTTCTTGATGTTGAAGACCGTCTTGGGCGCCACAGACCCGCATATCGCCGAGCGCACGGCGCGCACGCCTATGTTCTGGAAGTCCATCAACTGCCGCAGCCAGACGAAGTACTCGTCCGCCGTCCGGCCGGCGTCGGTCTTGCAGCGCCATTCCGCGACGAAGGCCTCGCCGTCGTGCAGCGCGAAGACGGTGTTGGTGTTTCCGACGTCGATGGCGAGCAGCATGGCTTGAGTGGACCTCTCAGGCGAAGAAGACATCCGCCGCCGCGATGCGCCGAACGGCGCCGGAGCAGGTCAGGACGAGCGCGCCGGTCGCATCGATATCGGTGAAGACGCCCTCCACCGTCTCGCGCGGCAGTCGCGCCGTCACCTTCTCGCCCAGCCGCGCGGCGCGCGCAAGCCACGCCGCCCTGAGCGGCGCGAAGCCGTCCGCGTCCAGCCGCGCCGTCCAGCCGGCGAGCGCGGCGGCGAGATGGGCGAGCGCGGTCTCGGGGTCCGGCGCGGCGCCGGTTTCAGCCGCGACGCTGGTGGGCCTCCACGCTCCGGGCTCCTGCGGCGGCGCCGCTGCAAGGTTGACGCCGACGCCGACGGCGAGCCAGTCGAGCCGGCCGCCGCCCCCGGCGCTCTCCAGCAGCACGCCGGCGGCCTTGCCGCCGTTCAGGAGCGGATCGTTCGGCCATTTCAGCGCGATTGCGGCCTGCGGCGCGACCGCATCGAAGAGGTCGGCCACGGCGAGGCAGGCGGCGAAGGACATGAGCGCCGCCTTGGCCGGCGGCCAGTCGGGCCGCATCAGCAGCGTGGCGCTGAGGTTGCCCGCAGGCGCCGTCCACGCCCGCCCCCGCCGGCCCCGCGCCGCCGTCTGCCGGCGGGCCATGATCCAGAGCGGTCCGGCCTGCCCCGAAGCGGCGAGGCGCGCGGCCTCGGCGTTCGTGCTGTCGGTCTCCTCGAGCACGAGCAGCCCGACGCCGGCAGGCCAGTCGGGACGCTCGCGCGGCGCGGACCCGGCGCCCGCCGCCGTCTCGCCGGGCGCGCTCAGCGCAGCAACGCCTGCGCCGCGGCGTCGCCGGCGAGGGTCAGGCCGAAGCCGTCGAGGAACGGCAGCCAGCCGACCGAGATCAGCACCGCCGACACCGCCAGCGCTGCGCCGTTCATCAGCGGCATGGCGCCGTCGAGCGGCTCGCGCTCGGCGTCGACATACATGATCTTGACGATGCGCAGGTAGTAGAACGCGCCGATGACGCTCGCGACGGCGCCGGCGACGGCCAGCGGCGCCAGCCCCGCCTCGACGGCGGCGACGAAGACGAAGTACTTCGCGAAGAAGCCGCCGAGCGGCGGGATGCCGGCGAGGCTGAACATCAGCGCGCCGAGCGCCAGCGCCCGCCCCGGCGACCGCCCCGCGAGCCCGGCGAGATCCTCGATCTGCAGCACCGGCCGGCCGTCGCGCTCCATGGTCATCAGGAACGCGAAGACGCCGACGTTCATCACCACGTAAATCGCGAGATACACCAGCAGCGCCGAAGCCCCCGCCTCGGTTCCGGCGGCGAGGCCGACGAGCGCGAAGCCCATGTGGCCGATCGAGGAGTAGGCCATCAGGCGCTTGAGGTTGCTCTGGCCGATCGCGGCGACCGAGCCCCAGAACATCGACATCAGCGCCACGAACACGATGATCTGGCGCCACTGGTCCGCCGCGTCGCCGAACGCGTCGTAGAGCACGCGCGCGAACAGCACCCCGGCGGCGACCTTCGGCGCCGTGGCGAAGAAGGCCGTGACCGGCGTCGGCGCGCCTTCGTAGACGTCCGGCGTCCACATGTGGAACGGCGCGGCGGAGACCTTGAAGGCGAGGCCGGCGCAGAGGAACACCAGCCCGAAGAGCAGCCCCAGCCCCACGCCCTCGGTCGTGACCACCTGAGCGATGGCGTCGAAGCGCGTCGAGCCGGTGTAGCCGTAGATCAGCGAGCAGCCGTAGAGCAGCAGGCCGGAGGAAAGCGCGCCGAGCACGAAGTACTTCAGGCCCGCCTCGGTGGAGCGCGCGCCGTCGCGGCGCAGCGCTGCCACGACATAGAGCGCGAGCGACTGCAGCTCCAGCCCCATGTAGAGGGTCATCAGGTCGCCCGCCGACACCATCACCAGCATGCCGAGCGTCGCCAGCCCGATGAGCACCGGATACTCGAAGCGCAGGAGGCCGCGCCGCTGCATGTAGTCGCGCGACAGGATCAGCATGACCCCCGCCGACAGCAGGATCAGCGCCTTGGCGAAGCGCGAGAAGCCGTCGACCACGAAGGCCCCGCCGAAAGCCGAGCGCGCGTCCGCAACGCCCAGCGCGGTATTGACGCCGAGCGCCACCAGCAGCGCCGCCATGATGGTCGTTATCTGCCCGGCGCGCGCGTCCTCGCCGCCATAGGCGCCGAACATCAGCAGCGCCATCGCCGCCACCGCGAGCAGGATTTCCGGCAGCGCAAGCGCGAGATCGGCGGAGATCATCGGGCGTATCCCTTGTTTGGGGTCGTCATCGGCGCGGCACCGCTCACTTCAGCGCCACGTCGGCGAGCGCCTGGAAGGCGGCCACGCGCGTCTGCACCTCGTCGACCAGCGCGGAGACCGCCGGCGAGAACATGTCGATCGCGAGGCTCGGGTAGACGCCGAGCACGATGGTCCCGACGACGAGCGGCGCGAAGATCGCCGCCTCCCGGCGCGACAGGTCGGTGATGCCCTGCAGCTCCTCGCGCACCATCTGGCCGAACACGACGCGCTTGAAGAGCCACAGCGCGTAGCCCGCCGAGAGGATCACGCCGGTCGCGCCGACGAAGGCGGCCCATGTGTTGACCTGGAAGGTCCCCAACAGCGTCAGGAACTCGCCGACGAAGCCCGAGGTGCCCGGCAGGCCGACATTGCCCATGGTGAAGAGCAGGAACACCGAGGCGTAGAGCGGCATCCGCGTCACGAGCCCGCCATAGGCCCTGATCTCCCGCGTGTGCATCCGGTCGTAGATCACGCCGACGCAGAGAAAGAGCGCGCCGGAGATGAAGCCGTGGCTGATCATCTGGAACACGGCGCCGTCGACGCCCTGCTGGTTCGCCGAGAAGATCCCCATGGTCACGAAGCCCATGTGCGCGACGGAGGAGTAGGCGATCAGTTTCTTGATGTCCTCCTGCATCAGCGCCACCAGCGAGGTGTAGACGATGGCGATGACGCTGAGGGTCAGCACGAAGGTCGTCATCAGCTCCGACGCCACCGGGAACATCGGCAGCGAGAAGCGCAGGAAGCCGTAGCCGCCCATCTTCAGCAGGATCGCCGCCAGCACGACCGAGCCCGCCGTCGGCGCCTGAACGTGGGCGTCGGGCAGCCAGGTGTGGACCGGCCACATCGGCATCTTCACCGCGAAGGAGGCGAAGAAGGCCAGCCACAGCACGGTCTGGAAGCCGCCGGCGATCTCGAAGCCCAGCAGCGTGAGCGGCGTGGCGGCGAACTCGTGGCGCAGCAGTTCGGGAATGCTGGTGGTGCCGGCGTCGTAGTACATCGCGATCATCGCGACCAGCATCAGCAGCGAGCCGAGCAGCGTGTAGAGGAAGAACTTGAAGGCGGCGTAGACCCGCTCCTTGCCGCCCCAGACGCCGATGATGAGGAACATCGGGATGAGGCCGCCCTCGAAGAACAGATACCACAGGATCATGTCCAGCGACACGAAGACGCCGATCATCAGCGTTTCGAGCGCGAGGAAGGCGGCCATGTACTCGCGCACGCGGGTCTCGACGCCCCAGGACGCCCAGATCGCCAGCGGCATGATGAAGGTGGTCAGCAGCACGAAGGGCAGCGAGATGCCGTCGACGCCCACCCGGTAGCTCAGCCCCCCGAGCCACGCCCGCTCCTCGACGAACTGGAAGCCCGTGTCGGAGGCGTCGAAGCCCTGCAGCAGGAACAGCGAGATCACGAAGGTCGCCACCGTCGCCCAGAGCGCGGCGTAGCGGGCGTTGTCGTTGGCGGCCTGGTCGTTGCCGCGAACGCCCACCAGCAGGATCAGCGCGCCGAGCAGCGGCAGGAAGGTGATGATGGAAAGGATCGGCATCGCCTCAGCCCCCGATGACCGCATACCACGTCACCAGCGCCGAGATGCCGAGCAGCATCGCGAACGCATAGTGATAGAGAAAGCCCGACTGCGCCCTGCCCGCGAGCCGCGTGACCCAGGGCACCGCCCCCATCGCCAGCCCGTTGATGGCCCCGTCGATGGTCGCGCCGTCGCCCTTCTTCCACAGGAACCGGCCGACCCACATCGCCGGGCGGATGAAGATGAAGGCGTAGAGTTCGTCGAACCACCACTTGTTGAGCAGGAACTGGTAAAGGCCCTGATGGCGCTCGGCGAGCTGGCCCGGAAGCTCGGGCTGGCGGATGTACATCCACCACGCCAGCACGAAACCGCCCAGCATCGCGAGGAACGGCGAGAGCTTGACCAGCTTGGAGACCTCGTGGCTGTCGTGCAGCACCGTGTTGCTCTCGGCGGTGAAGATCGACGCGCCCCAGAACGCGGCCTCATGATGGCCGACGAAGTCGCCGTAGAACTCCATGCCCGCGAGCCCGGCGCCGACCGCCAGCACGATCAGCGGCACGGTCATGACGCTGGGGCTCTCATGCGCGTGCTCATGGGCGTGCATGTCGCCGCGCGGCTTGCCGTAGAATGTCATGAACATCAGCCGCCACGAGTAGAACGAGGTCATCGCGGCCGCGGCCAGCAGCAGCAGATAGGCGTAGTTGGAGGCCGGCGCCTGCGCGGCGTAGGCGCTCTCGATGATCACGTCTTTCGAGATGAAGCCCGCGAAGCCGATCGGCGTGTCGAGGACGTAGACGAGCGGCAGCCCGACGCCGGTGATGGCGAGCGTGCCGATCATCATCATCCAGAAGGTCAGCGGGATCTTGTTCCGCAGCCCGCCGTAATGGCGCATGTCCTGCTCGTGGTGCATGGCGTGGATCACCGAGCCGGCCCCGAGGAACAGCAGCGCCTTGAAGAAGGCGTGGGTGAACAGGTGGAACATCGCCGCCTGATAGACGCCGAGGCCGGCGATGGCGAACATGTAGCCGAGCTGCGAGCAGGTCGAATAGGCGATCACCCGCTTGATGTCGGTCTGCACCAGCCCGATGGTCGCGGCGAAGAGCGCGGTGGAGGCGCCGATCACCGTCACCACCCACTGCGCCGTCGGCGCGACCTCGAAGAGCGGCGACATCCGGCAGACGAGGAAGACGCCCGCCGTCACCATCGTCGCGGCGTGGATCAGCGCGGAGACGGGCGTCGGCCCCTCCATCGCGTCCGGCAGCCAGGTGTGCAGGAAAAGCTGCGCCGACTTGCCCATGGCGCCGACGAAGAGCAGCAGCGCCAAAGTCTCGGCGGCGTTCACCTCCATGCCGAGGAAGGTGAAGGTGCTCTCGGCGAGCATCGGCGCCGCGGCGAACACGTCGTCGAACTGCATCGAGTCGACCATGTAGAACAGGCCGAAGATGCCGAGCAGATACCCGAAATCGCCGACGCGGTTGACGATGAAGGCCTTCATCGCCGCGCGGTTGGCGCTCTCCTTGTGCCGCCAGAAGCCGATCAGGAGGTAGGAGGCGACGCCAACGCCCTCCCAGCCGAAGAACATCTGCACGAGGTTGTCGGCCGTCACCAGCGCCAGCATCGCGAAGGTGAAGAACGAGAGATAGGCGAAGAAGCGCGGCTTGGCGGGGTCGTCCGCCATGTAGCCCATCGAGTAGGCGTGCACGAGCGCGGAGACCGAGGTGACCACGCAGAGCATCACGACCGTCAGCGCGTCGACGCGGACGCCCCACTGGACCGAGAGGCTGCCGGACTCGATCCAGCGCGCGATGACGATGCTGCGCACGACCTCATGGTCGAAGGTGAAGAACGCGATCCACGACAGCAGGCACGCGACGACGACAGTGCCGGTCGTCAGCAGCATGGCGGCGCGCTCGCCGATGGCGCGGTGGCCGAAGCCGGCGACGATGGCCGCGACCAGCGGCGCGAGCAGGATGAAGGAGTACATGGCTCAGCCCTTCATCATGTTGACGTCTTCGACGTCGATGGAGCCGCGGTTGCGGAAGAAGCAGACGAGGATGGCGAGCCCGATGGCCGCCTCCGCCGCCGCCACCGTCAGGATGAACATGGTGAAGACCTGCCCCACCATGTCGCCGAGATGGGCCGAGAAGGCGACCATGTTGATGTTGACCGCCAGCAGCATCAGCTCGATCGACATCAGGATGACGATCACGTTCTTGCGGTTCGCGAAGATGCCGAAGATCCCGGTGACGAAAAGGATCGCCGCCACGGTGAGGAAATGGCCGAGGCCGATGCCGGCGTCGGACAGCATGCTCATCGCCTCCATGATGCGGCTCCCGTGCTGCGGTCCATGCCCGTCTCTCCCATTCTCACGCGCCCACCCTCACACGCCCATCCTCACACGCCCTGGCCCGGCTTGACGTCGCGCAGCTCCACGCTCTGCTCGCGGGTGCGGTACATCTGCGCCAGCACATCCTGCCGCTTGACGCCCTCGCGCTTGCGCAGCGTCAGCACGATGGCCCCTACCATGGCGACGAACAGCACCATGCCGGCGAGCTGGAACAGGTGGAGGTAGTCGTCATAGATCAGCCGCCCCAGCGCGACGGTGTTGGAGACCTCTTCGGGCGTCGGCGAGACCGCCGCGCGCGAGGCCACCGCCGCATCGCCGAACTGCCACACGCCGACGGCCAGCACGATCTCGGTCAGCAGCACGGCGCCGATGAGCAGGCCGAACGGCATGTTCTCCACGAAGCCGGACTTCAGCGCCGCGAAGTCCACGTCGAGCATCATGACGACGAACAGGAACAGCACCGCGACCGCGCCGACATAGACGATGACCAGCAGCATCGCCACGAACTCCGCGCCCAGCAGGACGAACAACCCCGCCGTCGAGAAGAAGGCCAGGATCAGCCACAGCACCGAATGCACCGGGTTGCGCGCCAGCGTCACCATCAGCCCCGAGGCCACGGCCACGGCGGCGAAGACGTAGAAGGCCAGGGCAGCTATCGCCATCGTCGTTCCCTCGTGCGTTCGTTCGTTCTCGGCGCGGGCAAACCGCTACACCAGTTCGGCCGAAAGACCCATGCGCCGCCGCGCCCCCTCGCGCGCGGCGCGCCGCCGCAGGCGTCAGCGGTAAGGCGCGTCCATCTCGATGTTGCGGGCGATCTCGCGCTCCCACCGGTCGCCGTTCGCGAGCAGCTTGTCCTTGTTGTAGAAAAGCTCCTCGCGGGTCTCGGTGGAGAACTCGAAGTTCGGCCCCTCGACGATGGCGTCCACCGGGCAGGCCTCCTGGCAGAAGCCGCAGTAGATGCACTTCGTCATGTCGATGTCGTAGCGCGTGGTGCGGCGCGAGCCGTCCTCGCGCGGCTCGGCCTCGATGGTGATGGCCTGGGCGGGGCAGATCGCCTCGCAGAGCTTGCAGGCGATGCACCGCTCCTCGCCGTTGGGGTAGCGGCGCAGGGCGTGCTCGCCGCGGAAACGGGGCGAGAGCGGCCCCTTCTCGTGCGGGTAGTTCACCGTGACCTTGGGCTTAAGGAAGTACTTCATCCCCACCCTGAAGCCCGCGATGAAGTCCGCCAGCAGGAAGTAGCGCGCGGCCTTGTCGAACGCGATGGCCATGGTCAGCCTCCAACCGCCCAGCGGGCGTATCCGGGAACGTCGAGTTTCGCGAGCGTGGCGGCGATCACCACCCAGCCGAGCGACATCGGCAGGAACACCTTCCAGCCCAGCCGCATCAACTGGTCGTAGCGGTAGCGCGGCACCACCGCCTTCACCATCGCGAACAGGAAGAAGAACGCGACGACCTTCAGCATGAACCACAGCACGCCGTCGGGCAGGCCCGGTATCGGGGACAGCCAGCCGCCAAAGAAGAGCGTGGTGATCAGCGCGCACATCATCACGATGGCCATGTATTCGCCGATCATGAACAGCAGATAGGGCGTCGAGGAGTATTCGACCTGATAGCCGGCGACGAGTTCGGACTCGGCTTCCGGCAGGTCGAAGGGCGGGCGGTTGGTCTCGGCCAGCGCCGAGACGAAGAACAGCACCACCATCGGCAGATGCGGCAGCCAGTACCATGAGAACAGGCCGTAGGCGCCGTCCTGCGCGCGCACGATCTCGGAGAGGTTCAGCGAGCCCGTCGAGATCATCACGCCGACGATGATCAGGCCGATGGAGACCTCGTAGGACACCATCTGCGCCGCCGAGCGCAGCCCGCCGAGGAACGGATACTTCGAGTTCGACGCCCAGCCGCCCATGATGACGCCGTAGACGCCGAGCGAGCTGATCGCGAAAATGTAAAGGATGCCGACATTGAGGTCGGACACCACCCAGCCGTCGGCGAAGGGGATCACCGCCCAGGCCACCGCCGCCAGCACGAAGCTGATGAGCGGGGCGAGCAGATAGACCGCCCGGTCGGCGCCGGCCGGGATCACCACTTCCTTGACCACGAACTTCAGGAAGTCAGCAAAGCTCTGCAGCAGGCCGAACGGCCCGACAACGTTCGGCCCGCGCCGCAGCTGCACCGCCGCCCAGACCTTGCGGTCCATGTAGAGCAGGAAGGCGAGGCTCAGCAGCAGGCTCACCACCACCGCGAGGCACTGCGCGAGGATGACGGTGAACTGGCCGAGGCCGCTGTCGAAGAAGGTCGTCTCCATCGGCTTACTCCGCCGCCATGGGGCGCTCTGCCCGTTCCGCCGCGAGGCGGCTCAGTTCGGCCATCACGGCGGAGGCCCGCGCGACGGGGTTGGTCAGGAAATGGTCCCTGACCGGCGTCTCGTAGCGCGCCGACGTCAGATCGCCGGCCGGCGTCGAGACGGCCTCGACCTCGACCTCGGCGATCTCGTCGATGCGCGCGAGGTGCGGGTGCGCCTCGAACAGCTTCTCGCGCAGCTGCGCGAGGCTGTCATAGGGCAGCTTCTCGCCGACATGCTCCGACAGCGCCCGCAGGATCGCCCAGTCCTCCTTGGCCTCCCCCGGCGGGAAGCCGGCGCGGAACGCCATCTGGGCGCGGCCTTCGGTGTTGACGAAGATGGCCTGCGCCTCGGTGTAGGCCGCCCCCGGCAGCACCACGTCCGCCCGGTGGGCGCCGCGGTCGCCGTGGCTGCCCTGATAGATGACGAAGGGGCCCGCGGGGATGTCGATCTCGTCCACGCCGAGAGCATAGACGACCCCGGCGCCGTCCAGCGCCGCCGCAAGGCCGCCCTCGGTGGTGAAGCCGACGTCCATGGCGCCGACGCGGCCGGCGGCGGTGTGCAGCACCAGCAGGCCGCCGCCGTTCTCGCCCTTCGCGCCGATGCCCTGGCAGGCGGCCAGAACGGCGCCGCCGTCCTCGCCGGTCAGCGCGCCCTGCCCCACGATCACCAGCGTCTCGGGGCCGGCGGCCTTGAGCGCCTTGGCCAACGCCGCGCCGCCCTCGCCGAGATACTCGTAAGGGTAGGTCAGATCGACCGCGGCCCCGATCAGCGCCACGTCGGCGCCGTTCGCCCAGGCCTTGCGGATGCGCGCGTTCAGCACCGGCGCCTCCGCCCGCGGGTTCGAACCCACCAGAAGGATGCGCTTCGCGACGTCGATGTCCGCGATGGCCGCGGCGCCGACATAGGCCGAGCGGTTGCCCGCCGGCAGCTTCGCGCCGTCGGTCCGGCACTCCACCTTGCCGCCGAGCCCCTCGACGAGCTGCTTGAGCGCGAACAGCGGCTCGACCGGCGCGAGGTCTCCGGCCAGCGCGGCGACCTTTCCGCCCTTCATCGCGGCGGCGCAGGCGGCGAAGGCCTCCGCCCAGCTCGCAGCCCGCAGGCGGCCGTTCTCGCGGATGTAGGGGCGGTCGAGGCGCTGGCGCTTCAGCCCGTCGACGACCTGCCGCGTCTTGTCGGCGATCCATTCCTCGTTCACGCCGTCATGGTTGCGCGGCAGGATGCGCATGACCTCGCGCCCCCGCACGTCGACGCGGATGTTGGAGCCGAGCGCGTCCATCGCGTCGATCGTCTCGACCTTGCGCAGCTCCCACGGCCGCGCCGTGAAGGCGTAGGGCTTGTTGGTCAGCGCGCCGACCGGGCACAGGTCGACTATGTTGCCCTGCATCTCGGAGCTGAGGATCTGCCCGAGATAGGAGGTGATCTCGCTGTCCTCGCCGCGGCCGGTCTGGCCCATCTCCGCCACGCCCGCGACTTCGGTGATGAAGCGGACGCAGCGAGTGCAGGAGATGCAGCGCGTCATGTGGGTGCCGACGAGCGGCCCGAGCTGTAGGTCCTCCGCCGCGCGCTTGGGCTCGCGATAGCGCGAGAAGTCCACGCCATAGGCCATCGCCTGGTCCTGCAGGTCGCACTCGCCGCCCTGGTCGCAGATCGGGCAGTCGAGCGGGTGGTTGATGAGCAGGAACTCCATCACCCCCTCGCGCGCCTTCTTGACCATGGGCGATTTCGTCTTGACCTCGGGCGGTTCGCCGTTGCGGCCGGGGCGAAGGTCCTTCACCTGCATGGCGCAGGAGGCGGCGGGTTTCGGCGGCCCGCCGACGACCTCGACGAGGCACATGCGGCAGTTGCCGGCGATGCTCAGCCGCTCATGGTAGCAGAAGCGCGGGATCTCGACGCCGGCCTGCTCGCAGGCCTGCAAGAGCGTCAGTGCTGGGTCGACCTCGATGGTCTGACCGTCGATGACGATGGGGCGGAGGTCGGTCATCGCATGGTCTCCGTCGGAGCGGATCGCGCGCCTTCGCCGCCGCTCCCTGTCAGTGTGAATTGCGGGCCGGTCACGCGCGCGGCTCCACGGCCCTGAGCCGCGCATGGGCGGCGAAAAGGTCGGCGACGGCGACGCCGTTGATGGTCATGCCGGCGATCTGGGCGCCCTCGATCCGGGCGTTCGACAGGTTCACGTCGCGCAGGACGGCACCGCTCAGGTCCGCGTTCTCGATGACTGCGCCGGCCAGCCCGACGGCGCTGAAGCGCGCATCGGAGAGGTTCACCTCTTCGAAGCGCGACCCCGAGAGGTTCACGTCCTCGAAAGTCGAGCCCGGCAGCGCGGCGTTGCCGGCGTCGATGCGGTCCGTCGCGTCGCGAATCTCCATGCCCTCTACTCCGCCGCCATGCAGCGCATCTCGCGCCAGCGCGTCGCCTGCGCGAGATGGGCCCAGCCGAAGGCGTGGTCGGTGTCGCCATGCGCCTTGAGATGCTCAAGTCGCTCCAGCGCCTCGTCTATGGTTGGGCGATGGCCCGCGGGCACGAACCACATGACGAAGTGCATCGCGCCCATCACCTCGAACCACTCGGCGCGGCGCTCGTAGAACTGGCGGTGCACGGTGTCCCACACGAAGCGCTCCAGGCTGGCCACGTCTTCCCATACGGTGAGATTGGAGACGAAGCGCGGGTCGCCTTCCAGCTTGACGTCGGTGTTGCCGCGGCCGGGCTCGCCGGAGCCCTCCATCATCCACACGAAGCCCGGCATGCGCTTGCCGAGCCCGTTCACCCGGTCGAGCGCGCCCATGAACTCCGCCACGCGCGGGTCGTCGGTCTCGGCGACGAGCCGGCCGATGTTGAGCTGCGCGAGGTGCATGGGCGCCTCGGTCATTCCGCCGCGACCGCGCTGGCGCGACCCTTCTGCTTGGCCCTGATGCGGTCCTCGATCTCGTCGCGGAAGTGGCGGATGAGGCCCTGGATCGGCCAGGCGGCTGCGTCGCCGAGGGCGCAGATGGTGTGGCCCTCGACCTGCTTGGTCACCTCGTGGAGCATGTCGATCTCCTCGATGGCGGCGTCGCCGGTCACGAGGCGGTCCATCACGCGCATCATCCAGCCGGTGCCCTCGCGGCAGGGCGTGCACTGGCCGCAGCTCTCGTGCTTGTAGAACTTGGCCAGCCGCCAGATCGCCTTGATGACGTCGGTGGACTGGTCCATCACGATCACCGCGGCGGTGCCGAGGCCCGAGCGCTGCTCGCGCAGCCAGTCGAAATCCATGATCGCGTCGCCGCAGACGCCCGCCGGCAGCATCGGCACGGACGAGCCGCCGGGGATCACCGCCTTGAGGTTGCCCCAGCCGCCGCGCACGCCGCCGCAGTGCTTGTCGAGCAGTTCCTTGAGCGGGATCGACATCGCCTCCTCGACGACGCAGGGCCGGTTCACATGGCCCGAGATCGCAAAGATCTTGGTGCCGGCGTTGTTCGCCCGCCCGAATCCTGCGAACCAGCTGGCGCCGCGGCGCAGGATGGTCGGCGTCACCGCGATGCTCTCGACGTTGTTCACCGTCGTCGGGCAGCCGTAGAGCCCGGTGTTGGCCGGGAACGGCGGCTTCAGGCGCGGCATGCCCTTCTTGCCTTCGAGGCTCTCCAGCAGCGCCGTCTCCTCGCCGCAGATGTAGGCGCCGGCGCCGTGGTGGAGGTAGAGGTCGAAGTCCCACCCCGAGCCGCAGGCGTTCGGCCCGATCAGCCCGGCGTCATAGGCCTCGTCGATGGCCGCCTGCAGCGCCTCGCGCTCGCGGATGTATTCGCCGCGGATGTAGATGTAGCAGGCGTGCGCGCCCATGCCGAAGCTGGCGATCAGGCAGCCCTCGATGAGCAGATGCGGGTCGTGCCGCATGATCTCGCGGTCCTTGCAGGTGCCCGGCTCGGACTCGTCGGCGTTGACCACCAGATAGGACGGGCGCCCGTCGCTCTCCTTGGGCATGAACGACCACTTGAGCCCGGTCGGGAAACCCGCTCCGCCGCGGCCGCGCAGGCCCGACGCCTTGACCTGCTCGACGATCCAGTCGCGCCCGTTGGCGATGAAGCCGGCCGTGCCGTCCCACGCCCCGCGCGCCCGCGCGCCGGCGAGGCTGCGGTCGCCCATCCCGTAGAGGTTGGTGAAGATGCGGTCCTTGTCGTCGAGCATCGCGGGTCTCCAGCGGCCTTGCGGCCCAAATGTCTCGCCTGCGCGTCAGGCGCGGCTCGTCGGGACGTCTCCCTTGGCGGCGCGCTCCGAGAACTCGGTGGCGCCGCCGGCTGCCAGTATCCTGGCCTGATCGACCCAGCCGTCGCGCGTGACGCGGCCGCGGAAGCCTTCCAGGTTCTCGTCCACCCAGGCGACCTCGCGGGCGGTCCACGCCGCGATCTGGTCGAAATGGTGCACGCCCATGCCGTTCAGCAGCGCCTCCAGCTTCGGCCCGACGCCCTTGATCAGCTTCAGATCGTCAGAGCCGCCCTTGCGCGGCGCTCTCAGCATCTTCGGCTTGTCGGCCTCGGTGGGCGCTGCCGCCCCGTCCACGGTCGCGGGCGCAGCCGCCTCGACCGTCGCGGCCTTGGCGGCGGGTTCGGGCTTCGCGGCCGGCGCAGGCTCGGCGACAGGCGCAGGCTTGGCGACAGGCGCAGGCTTGGCGACAGGCGCAGGTTTCGCCGCAGCCGGCGACGCGACGGCGGCCTTCGGCGCGGCCGCGCCCGGCGCCTTCGGCTGCGCCTCGGCGTCGACTCGCTCAGCCGAGTCGATCTCGCGCAGCGCGGCGAACAGCATGACCGCGAAGGCGATGACGCCGAAGATGAAAAGCCGCCCGACAGAGTAGCCGCCGCTGAACAGCACCATGACGGCCAGCGCGAACGCGGCGCTCCACACCACCGCGAGAACGACGCGGTCCTTCCGACTCATTTCGCCCAGCATTTCCGCCCCCCTTTGCACGCTCGAACGCGCGGCCCCCGCGAGGCCTCCGGATCAGAGCCTCGACCGACGCCAGCCGTCAGCGTCCCCCATCTCTCAGGTCGGTGAGCGCGGCGGCCGGATGATCACCGGTGATGCGCGCGACGGTGTCGCCCAGCCGTTCGGCGAGCGCCACCGAGCCGTTCGCCGCCTCGCCGCCGACGTCGCGCAAGGTGGTCGCGCCGCCCAGAGGCTCGGAGGCGAAGCGGCCGTTCTGCGGACCGGGGCGCGGCGTCTCGCCACGCGCCAGCGAGGCGAGCAGGGCCTCAAGCCGCTCCGCAGTCAGGTCCTCGTAATAGTCCTTGCCGATCTGCGCCATCGGCGCGTTCGAGCAGGCGCCGAGGCACTCGACCTCCTCCCACGAGAACCGGCCGTCCTCGGAAAGCTGGTGCGCCTTCGGCGCGATCCTGCTCCTGCAGACGGCGACGAGATCCTCCGCGCCGCAGATCATGCAGGACGTCGTGCCGCAGACCTGCACATGCGCGACCGAGCCGACCGGGCTCAGCTGGAACATGAAGTAGAAGGTCGCGACCTCAAGCGCGCGGATGCGCGGCAGGCCCAGCATCTCGGCCACGGCCTCGATCGCGGGCTTCGTCAGCCAGCCCTCCTGCTCCTGCGCGCGCCACAGCAGCGGGATGATCGCGCTCGCCTGCCGGCCCTCGGGATACTTGGCGATCTGCGCCTGCGCCCATGCGGCGTTCGCCTCCGTGAAGGCGAAGCTCGCGGGCTGGTCGGGGTGTAGACGGCGCTGCATCAGGAGGCGCTCCGGTAATCGGTCAGACAGGCGGCCTTCAGCGACAGGGCGAAGGCGTCGGCGGCCTCGCGGGCGGCCGGCGCGCAATCGCCATGCGCTGCGCAGGCGGCGGCGGTGCGGCGGTGCGCCGTGAGACCGGTCGCGCTGTCAGCCATGGCGGCCGATGCGACGGCGCCGGCCGCGGCTTCGAACATCTCGACTTCGCCGTCGAGCAGGCGGGCCCGCTCGAAGCGCTCCGCGCTTTTCGCCGGATCGGCCGACACCGCCCCAAGCTGATGGGCGTATTCGACGGTCGTGAGGCACGCGCGCATCAGCCCCATGTTCTTGAACGCCGGATTGCCCGCCTGCGCGCCGCCCGCCCCGAGAACCGCAAGGCCCGCGAGCAAAGTGAGCGCGGCGCGCCTCACCGGTCGATCTCCCCGAACACGATGTCGAGCGAACCGAGGATGGCGGAGACGTCGGCGAGCTGATGGCCCTTGCAGATGTGGTCCATCGCGGCGAGGTGCGGAAAGCCCGGCGCGCGGATTTTCGTGCGATAGGGCCGGTTGGTGCCGTCGGCGACGAGATAGACGCCGAACTCGCCCTTCGGCGCCTCGACCGCGGCGTAGACCTCGCCCTCCGGCACGCGGAAGCCTTCGGTGTATAGCTTGAAGTGATGGATCAGCGCTTCCATCGACGTCTTCATGTCCCCGCGCTTCGGGGGGCCGATCTTGGCCCGCGTCATCACGTCTTCGCCCTGCGTTTCATCAAGGATGCGAAGGCACTGGCGCATGATCTTCACGCTCTCGCGCATCTCCTCCATGCGGATGAGATAGCGGTCGTAGCAGTCGCCGTTCTTGCCGACGGGGATCTGGAAGTCGAGTTCGGAGTAGAGTTCGTAGGGCTGCGCGCGCCGCAGATCCCACGCCCATCCCGAACCGCGCACCATCACGCCCGAGAAGCCGAGCGCCTGCGCCTCCTCGATGCTCACGACGCCGATGTCGACGTTGCGCTGCTTGAAGATGCGGTTGTCGGTGAGCAGGGTCTCGAGGTCGTCGCAGACTTCGAGGAACGGCTCGCACCACGCCTCGATGTCCTCGATCAGCTTCGGCGTGAGGTCCACATGCACGCCGCCGGGGCGGAAATAGGCGGCGTGGAGCCGCGCCCCGCAGGCGCGCTCGTAGAACACCATCAGCTTCTCGCGCTCCTCGAAGCCCCAGAGCGGGGGCGTGAGGGCGCCGACGTCCATCGCCTGCGTCGTGACGTTCAGCAGGTGGCTGAGGATGCGGCCGATCTCGCAGAACAGCACCCGGATCGCCGAGGCCCGCCGCGGCACGGGCGTCGCCGTCAGCTTCTCGATGGCCAGGCACCACGCGTGCTCCTGGTTCATCGGGGCGACATAATCCAGCCGGTCGAAATAGGGCAGGTTCTGGAGGTAGGTGCGGCTCTCCATCAGCTTCTCGGTGCCGCGGTGCAGCAGGCCGATATGGGGGTCGCAACGCTCGACGATCTCGCCGTCAAGCTCTAGCACAAGCCGAAGAACACCATGCGCCGCAGGATGTTGCGGACCGAAGTTGATGTTGAAGTTGCGGATGCGCTGCTCGTGGGGCAGCAGGTCGCCGTCCATCAGGATGCTCCCTTCTCGTCGCCCGGCAGCACGTATTCGGCGCCTTCCCACGGGCTCATGAATTCGAACTGCCGGTATTCCTGCACGAGGCTGACCGGCTCGTAGACCACGCGCTTCTGGGTCTCGTCGTAGCGCACCTCGACATAGCCCGTCGTCGGGAAGTCCTTGCGCATCGGGTGGCCGCGGAAGCCGTAGTCGGTGAGGATGCGCCGCAGGTCGGGGTGGCCGCCGAACATCACGCCATAGAGGTCGAAGACCTCGCGCTCGTACCACTCCGCCGCCGGGAACACCTCGACGACCGAGGGCACCATCGCGTCCTCGCGCACCTGGGTCTTGACGCGCACGCGGTGGTTCTGACGCATCGAGAGCAGGTGATAGACCACGTCGAAGCGCTTTTCGCGCTCCGGCCAGTCCACCCCGCAGATGTCGACGAGCGTCGTGAACTGGCAGGCGGAGGCGTCGCGCAGGAACTTCATCAGGTCGGCGACGCCCTCCGGCGCGCACTGCACCACGAGTTCGCCGTCCACCACGCGGGCGCTGAATACGGCGTCGGGCGTCGCGCCCTCGATGTATTCGCCGAGCTCGATCAGGTCTTCGGACAAGGTCAGCCCCTAGCGCGAGATGGTGCCGGTGCGGCGGATCTTCCGCTGCAACTGGAGGATGCCGTAGAGCAGAGCCTCGGCGGTCGGCGGGCAGCCCGGCACGTAGATGTCCACCGGCACGATGCGGTCGCAGCCGCGCACCACCGAGTAGCTGTAATGGTAGTAGCCGCCGCCGTTGGCGCAGCTTCCCATCGAGATGACGTAGCGCGGCTCCGGCATCTGGTCGTAGACCTTGCGCAGCGCCGGCG
>CAYGUQ010000026.1:2647-19680 GCA_964352995.1 uncultured Rhodobacterales bacterium | reverse complement strand
CGTCGGTGTGGCTGTCGACGTGCAGCACGGCGAGCCCCGGATGGATGCGGCCGAGCGCGCGCAGCGGCGGCAGCGACACGCTGCCGTCGCCGCCGAAGCCGACCGGCGCCGCGCCGGCGGAGGCCAGCCGGAAGGCGGCCTCCTCGATGGCGGCGAAGGCCTCCTCGGCGCGCGAGGGCGTCAGCGCGACGTCGCCCGCGTCGATCACGCCCAGTTCGGCGAGGATGTCGGCGTCGGCCAGTTCGGACTGGTAGCGGCGCACGAGCCCGGACTGCTCGCGGATCGCCGCCGGCCCCTGCCGCGCGCCGATCCGGAACGGATGCGTCCCGCAGTCGAAGGGGCAGCCGAGGATGGCGGCGCCCGCCCCGGCCGCATCCCTGGAGAAGGGCGCGTCCATGAAGGTCCGCGGCGCCGAGTAGAGCCGCTCGGGGGGGATCGGGTCTGGGGAAGGCATGAAGACGTATTCCTTGATGGCGTCAGCGGCGCGCCAGGCGACGCTCCCACAGCCGGATCGCCATCGCCAGCGGCCAGCAGATGCAGAAGTAGACCACCGCGATGAAGGTGAAGATCTCGAGCGGACGGAAGGTCGAGGACGAAAGCTCCATGCCACGCCGCGTGATCTCGCCCACCGATATCACCGCGCCGAGCGACGAGTACTTGATCAGCTGGACGAAATTGGCCGCCAGCGGCGGCAGCGTCATGCGCACCGCCTGCGGCAGCACGATGCGCGCGAAGGTCTGGACGGGCGAGAGCCCCAGAACCTTCGCCGCCTCCCGGTGGCCGACCGGCACCGCCTGGATCCCGGCGCGGTAGGCTTCCGCGATGAATGCCGAGGAGTAGAGGCTGAGCCCGATCACCAGCGCGGTCCAGGCGTCGAGGTTGATCCCCATCGCCATCGGCAGGACGTAGTAGATCCAGAGCAGCTGCACGAGGATCGGCGTGTTCCTGACGATCTCGCCGACGGCGAGGCCCAGCGCCCGCAGCAGGCGCATCGACGACATGTCGAGCAGCGCGATGACCAGCCCGCCGAGCATCGCCAGACACAGCGTCATCGCCGAGAGCGTCAGCGTCTGCTGCAGCCCCGACATCAGGAAGTCGATGTTGGTGGGGATCACGTCCCAGCGGAAGCGGTAGTCGAACATGACGCGGACTCCCGTGAGGCGCGCGCCGGGCCGGCGCGCGCGGGAAGGCGGCTCAGGGGGCGACGATCGGCCCGAGCTTGTTCTTTTCGGCGAAATGCTTGAGACGGCCGTCGATCTTGATCGTGTCGATGAACAGATTGACGTAGTTCAGCCAGATCTGGTCGCCCTGCGGCACGACATAGGCGTAGGGGGTCAGCCGCAGCGGGGCGTCGGGCTCGACCGTCTGCGCCCAGTCGAACTGGTCGGTGACCTTCACCGCAGTGGGGTAGTCGGTCATGATCACGTCGACGCGGTTGGCCACGAGCTCCGCCTCGCGCGTGGCGGGCGGCGCCACCACGACGAGCTCGGCGTTCTTGAGGTAGTCGCGCATGAAGGGCTCGATGTAGCTGCCCAGCGTCACGGCCACCTTGCGGCCCGGCTGGTCGATGTCGGCCCAGGTCGAGACCTCGCCGCCCGCGCGGGTCACGGCGTATATGCTGGTCAGCAGGTAGGGCTTCGAGAACGCCACCGCCTGCGCCCGCTTGAGCGTCGCGCCGATGCCGAACATGCCGATCTCGCACTTGTCGGCCTGCAGGTCGGCGATGAAGGTGCCGAAGCTCGACTCCACGATCTCCAGCTCGGCCCCCAGCTCCTTGGCGAGCTCCTTGGAGAGGTCGGCGTCGATGCCCTCGATCTCGCCGGTGGCCGGGTTGCGGAAGCTGATCGAGTAGTAGAGCGGATACTGGCACACGCGCAGCTTTCCGCTGCTCGTGACGCGATAGAGGCGCGAGTCGTCCTGCTGCGCCGCCGCCTGCGGGGCGGGGAGGAGCAAGGCGGCCGCCGCGGCGGCGAGGATGGCGAAGGCGGTCTTCATCATCGTGGTCTCCCTGTTCGGTCAGTCCTCGAATTGGCGCAGGAAGCGCTGCGCGCGCTCGGTGCGCGGCGCGTCGAAGAAGGCCGCCGGAGCGCCCTCCTCCACGATCTCGCCGCAGTCCATGAAAACGATCCGGGTGCCGACGTTGCGCGCGAAATTCATCTCGTGCGTGACGACGAGCATCGTCATTCCCTCCTCGGCCAGCGCGCGCATCACCAGCAGCACCTCGCGCTTCAGCTCGGGGTCCAGCGCCGAGGTGGCCTCGTCGAACAGCATGACCTTCGGCCGCATCGCGAGCGCCCGCGCGATGGCCACGCGCTGCTGCTGCCCGCCCGAGAGCCGCGCCGGATAGACGTCGCGCTTGTCCGACAGGCCTACCTTGGCGAGCAGCGCCATCGCGTCCTGCTCGGCGGCGGCGCGCTGCGTCCCGCGCACGCGGATCGGCGCCTCGACGACGTTCTGCAGCACGGTCATGTGCGGCCACAGGTTGAAGTGCTGGAACACCATGCCGATGTCGCCGCGCACGCGCCGCGCGGCCTCGCGAACCTCGCGCGCCGCGCCGGGCCCGGCGATCACCGCGCCGGACATCGCGACCGAGCCCTCGCTCGGCTCCTCCAGCAGCGCGAAGCAGCGCAGCAGCGTGGTCTTGCCGGAGCCTGATGGGCCGATGAGGCAGACCACCTCGCCGGGCGCGACCGAGAGGTCGACGCCGCGCAGCACCGTCAGGGCGCCGAAGCTCTTGCCGAGCCCCCTTGCTGCGATGAGCTGAGCGCGGGGAGCCGCTTCGGGACGCGCGCCAGGCTGCGTCTGCATCATAACGCTCCGCTATGGCCTCATCGTGTTTCCGCTTGCATTGCCCAAAATCGTCATGCGCAATCGGCTTGTCGTCAATTATGAAAAATTATGCAGATGGACGTGAAGCTGCTCGAAACCTTCCGCGCGGTGATGGAGACGCAATCCATGACCGGCGCGGCGCGGCTGCTGGGGCTGACGCAGCCCGGCGTCAGCGCCCAGATCGCGCGGCTGGAGGCGCAGGTCGGCTTCGCGCTGTTCGAGCGGGTCGGCGGCCGGCTGAAGGCCAGCGACGAGGGCCGGCGCTTCCACGCCGAGGTCCGCGACGCGCTCGGCATGATCGAACGCCTCGCCGAAGCCGCTGAAAACATTCGCGCCGGCGTCGCGGAATCGGTGACGGTCGCGAGCCACCCCAGCGCGTCGATCTCGCTCATGCCCGGCGTCGTGTCGGAACTGCTGCGCGCGCGGCCCGGCGCGCGCCTGCGCATGGTCAACCGGACGTCGGAGGAGGTGCGCGCCCTGTTCGAGGCCGGCGTCGCGGATCTGGCCATCGCCGAGCTGCCGATCCACATCCCCGGCGTCGAGCTGCGGCGGCACACGATGCCCTGCGTGGCCATTCTGCCTGCGGATCACCCACTGGCTGCGCGAGAATCGGTCACTGTGAAGGATATGTCGGGGCTGCCCTTCGTGGCGATGCCTGACACGCGCGTCATCGGCCACCGGATCCGCGCGGCCTTCGACGAGGGCGGCGCGGCCTATGCGCCGGTCGCCGAGAGCGAGTATTTCAGCGCCATCTGCTGCCTGGTGACGGCGGGATGCGGCGTGTCGATCGTCGATCCGCTCTCGGCCGCGACCTTCAGCGCCAACGGGCTGGCCGTGCGGCCGGTGCAGCCCGAGATCGGCTACGACATCGGCGTCTTCCGGCGCGCCTCGGCGCGACCGGCGCAGATCGTGGACGAGGTCATCGCGCTGATCGAGACGCGGCTCGCCGCCGCGGGCGCGCGGCGGACGGGAACGACGCGGACAGATGGAGGGCGCACGCCATGACGGTGGACGAGAAGCGACTTTGGGCCGAGTTCGAGGCGATCTGCGACTGCGGCGGGCGCCAGTCGGGCACGCCGTCCGAGGCCGCCGCAGTGGCGCTGCTGTCGGGGATGGGCGCCGAGGCCATGGGGACGGCGCCGCGGATCGAGACGGTCGCCTATCGCGGCTGGAGCGCAGGGGCCGGCCGGCTGGAGCTGCCGGGCGGCGCCGCCGCCGCAGCGAACCCGCTGCTGCGGAGCGTGGCGACGCCGCCCGGCGGGCTGGAGGCGGAAGTGGTCGACCTCGGGCGCGGCGCGATGGACGACTTCGCCGCGCACGCCGACGCCCTGCCCGGCCGCATCGCGCTGGTGCGGCACGAGCTGATGTTCGCGGCCGGCACCGTTCACCGGCGCCTCAAGTATCGCGCCGCGGTCGAAGCCGGCGCGGCGGGCTTCCTGATCGCGTCGCCCGCGCCGGGCTCGACGGTCGCCGGCTCGACGGGCCGCGGCGAGGAGCCGGGCATCCCCGCCGCGGGCGTATCGCCCGAGACGGCGGCGGCGCTGCGCGGCTCGGGCGACGGCTTCCCGCGGGTCCGCCTCATGATCGACGCCGAGGAGGCACCAGAAGAGGCCGTCAACCTGCTGTTCGACGCGCCCGGCGAGGGGCCGGGATGGGTCGTGCTGTCGGCGCATGTCGACGGTCACGCGCTCGGCGAGAGCGCGCTCGACAACGCGTCGGGCCTCGCCGTCGCGCTGGCGGTCGCGCGCGCCTGCGCGCCGCTCGCGCGGCGGTCGCGACGCGGGCTGCGGCTGGCGCTCTTCAACGTCGAGGAATGGGCGCTGACCGGGTCGGCCGCGCATGTCGCGGGCCTCGACGCGGACGCGCGCGCGGCGATCGCGCTCAACGTCAATCTCGACACCGTGTCGGGCGGCCCGCGCCTGACCGCCCTGACCAGCGGTTTCGCTGGGCTGGAGCCCTTCCTCGCCGACTGCGCCGCCGCGACCGGCGTGCCGCTGCGCATGCACCGCCCGCTGCAGGCCAACTCCGACCACGCCAACTTCGCGCTGGCGGGCGTGCCTGCGTTCCGGCTGGTCGCGGGCTTCGACGACCCGGCTGCGGAGACGCGCCTGCTGCTCACCTCGCTGGACACGCGCGAGCGCGCCAGGCTCGACGAACTGTCCGCCGCCGCGCGCGTCGCGACGGAAATCGTCTCCCGCGCCCTGGGCGCGGAAGCCAAGGATACGCAGGACTGGCGAAGGACCGGCGCCTGATTTTGCGCCCATCATGACTTAGGTGTTTCCGCCTGCACGCAGAATTCGAACAACCACCCGAGCAGACAGAGCGAGGGCGACAACTCTGTCAGCCGATGGTCTTTGCGGGCGATGAAATCGTCGCGACGGCGAGCGGGGTCGCTTGCCGGACGGCGAGCTTCGCGACAATCCGCTTCACTGCGACGCGCCCGGGCGCCGATCATCTCGCGGCGGCGCGCATGCGACTATCCTCAGACACGGACCTCTACCGAAGTCAGCGGCGCTGATTGCCGATTCGAACGGCTTGCTTCCGAATTTCTGTCGTTATTTTGAGCGAACTTCAGTCGCATCGCCCGTTCTCCGAGCATCGATCCAGAATTTTGATGCGGAGACCGAAAGGCCATGCATGCTGCCGAGGCTCAAAGGTCCGGACAAATCGGGGACTTTTCACGTGGCGACAGACGCCTTCGCCGCCGACAGGCGGGGCTACCCGCACCTTAGGCTGCTCGACATCTCGCATCGCTTCGGCGGCGGCGGCGAGCAGGGCGTGCTCGCGCTCGACCGCATTTCGCTCGACATCGCCCAGGGCGCGTTCACCAGCATCATCGGCCAGTCCGGCTGCGGGAAGTCGACGCTGTTCAACATTCTCGCCGGCCTGATCGTGCCGACCGGCGGCGTCGTGGAGCACGACGGACGCGACATCACGGGGCGCGCGGGCGTCATTTCCTACATGCTCCAGAAGGACCTGCTGCTGCCCTGGCGCACGGTCCTCGACAACGTGATCTTCGGCATGGAGCTGCAGGGCGTCAGCCGGCGGGAGGCGCGCGGGCGCGCCATGCCGTATCTTGAGCGCTACGGTCTCGGCGGCTTCGCCGATCAGTATCCGGCCGCGCTTTCCGGCGGCATGCGCCAGCGCGCGGCGCTGCTGCGCACCCTGCTCTGCAACAAGGACCTCATCCTGCTGGACGAGCCGTTCGCCGCGCTCGACGCCCAGACGCGCTTCAGGATGCAGGCGTGGCTGCTGGAGCTGTGGACCGACTTTCGCCTGACGGTCCTCTTTGTGACGCATGACATCGACGAGGCGATCTTCCTGTCGGACGAGATCGTGGTGCTGTCGCCCCGCCCGGGCCGGATCGCCGCCCGCATCGCGGTGGACGCGCCGCGGCCCCGCGGCCCCGACTTCGTGACGAGCCGACGCTTCGCGGCGCTGAAGGCCCAGTGCCTCGAGCTCCTTTTCACCGAGAAGGACGCGGCGTCGCCGGCCGGGGCGGCGGCGTGACGCTCGCGCTGGAGGAGCGGGGCGCCAGGCGCGCGGACGCGACGCCCGGCCCGGCGGGCGCGAAGTCGCCGCCAGAGGGGTTCGTGCTGCGCACCGAGACGCCCTGGTCGGGCGCCACGGTCGCGCTGATCCAGGCGGCGCTGGTTCTTGGCGTCTTCGCCGTCTGGGAGGCCGGGGTGCGGCTAGGCTTCATCAGCCAGTTCTTCTGGTCGAAGCCGAGCGACATCGCGGTCACGATGTTCGTCTTCATGACCGAAGGCACGGCCTGGGTGGACACCTGGTTCACGGCGCGCGCGACGCTCATCGGCTTCGTCGCCGGGTCGGCCCTCGGCGCGGCCATCGGCCTGTCGCTCTGGTGGTCCGACAACGTCGCGCGGGTCGCCGAGCCGTTCATCATCGTCTTCAACGCCGTGCCGAAGATGGCCCTCGGGCCGCTGATCATCCTGCTGTTCGGCATAGGCATCGCGTCGAAGATCGCCCTGGCCGTGGCGCTGACCTTCGTGATCACGGCGCTGGCGGCCTTCGCCGGGGTCAAGGCGGTGGACCCCGACCTGATCCGCCTCACCTACACGCTCGGCGGGCGGAAGCGCGACGTGTTCCTGAAGGTCGTGCTGCCGTCGACGATGCCGTGGATCATCTCCTCGCTGCGCATCAACATCGGGCTGGCGCTCGCGGGCGTGCTGATCGGCGAGTTCATCTCGTCCCAGTACGGGCTCGGCAAGGTGATCCTCTACGCCGGCGCCACCTATGACATCGCCCTGATCTGGGCGGGGATCGCGATCCTCGCGGCGCTGTCGATGGCGCTCTACTGGGTCGTTGTCAGGATCGAGCGCTCGCTGCTCAAGGGCCTGCACGCGGGCGGCGTTCCGGGCGCGGCGGGCGGCGCCTGACCATCTCCTCACCGAAAATCCGTCGAAGAAGGGAAAGCACCATGAGCGTCTTAAGGTCACTGGCCGCTGCGGCCGCGTTCGCAGCATCGTTCGCCGCGGCGCTTCCCGCGGCGGCGCAGCTTCGCGAGTTCGTCGTGGCGGAGCCCGTGCACAGCATCGACAGCCTGCCGTTCTACGCCGCGATGGACCAGGGCTACTTCGAAGCCGCTGGGCTCGACATCCGCCTCATCACGACGGAAGGCGGCGGCAAGCACATCGCCTCAGTCCTCTCGGGCGACAGCCAGGCCTACATCGGCGGCCCCGAGCACATCGCCTTCGTGGCGGCGCGCGGCGGCGAGCCCGTGCGCGCGGTGGTCGCCCTCTCCAACCGCGCCAACGCCTTTCTCGTCGCCAACGAGCGCGCCGGCGTGACGGAGGGCGCCGCCTTGGTCGACGCGATCAAGGGCAAGCGCATCGCCGTCGGCACCCGCGGCGGCACCGGCTATTCGATCATGCTCTACATGCTGGAGCAGAACGGCCTCGACCCGCGCGCGGACGTGACGCTGATCGAGATCGCCAATCAGGCCGGCCAGATCGCCGCCGTCTCGGCCGGGACCGCTGACATCGCGATGATGACGGAGCCGGCCATCTCGCAGGGCATGAAGGAGGGACTCTGGGGCGAGCCCTTCGCCAGCATGCCGCAGGAGCTCGGCGTCTTCGCCTGGACGACGCTGAACGTGCCGCTGAGCCTGATCGAGGCCGAGCCCGACCTTGTCGACGCGATGGTGGAAGCCTCGCTCAAGGGTCTCGCCTATGTCCGCGACAACCCCGCGGCGGCGCGCGCGCTGGCCCGCAAGGAGTTCCCGACGCTGCCGGAGGCCGACCTCGACGCGATGATGAACCGGACCATCGCCAACAGCATGTGGCAGTTCGACGGCGCCATGCCGCCCGAGGCGTGGGAGAAGACCCGGACCATCGTGCAGATCGCGGGCCTTCTCAAGGACGAGGTCCCCTACGAGAAGGTCTTCGATCCGCGCTTCCTGAACGAGTGACGGCGGCGCGGCCGCCAGCTTTCCCGCACCACGCAGCCGAAGGCGATCGCCCGATGACCGACGTGCGCAAGCTCTACATCCTGCTCTGCGGCTACGAGATCATCAGGCGGTCGGGCTGCGTGCGCGGCGCGCCGCGCAATCTCCTCCTCGCCGTTCCGATCTGCTGCTACCTTCTTGAGACGGCGCGCGGCCATGTCATGATCGACACGGGCCTCGACGCCCGTCGCCTGCGCGACCCCGCGGCGGCGGCGGCGTTCTACTGCAACGACACCTTCCCCGCGCCGCCCGTGGTGCTGCCGGAGCACGAGGTGATCGGCCAGCTCAGGTCTCTCGGCGTGTCGCCCGAGGATGTCGGCCTGATCTGCCTCACCCACGCCCATGGCGACCACACCGGGCACCTCTCGGCGTTTCCGAACGCCGAGATCGTCATCCAGCGCCGCGAGCACGAGGCGGCGTTCTCCGAGGCCGGAAGGCAGGCGAAGAACTTCGAGGAGATCGCCGGCCCCGCGCTGCGCTGGCGCGTGATCGAGGGCGACGAGGACGTGATGGCCGGGCTCAGACTGATCTTCACGCCCGGACACAGGCCCGGCCACCAGTCGGCGGTGGTGACGCTGCCTTCGGGCGCGGTGAAGGTCCTCACCGGCGACGTGGCCGACCTGCTGGAGAACTTCGACCGCGAGGTGCTCGGCGGCGCGGTCGACGACGCCGCCGCCCTCGACAGCATCCGGCGCATCAAGCGCATCGCCGCGGAGACGGGGGGCGAGATCGTGCCGCTGCACGACCCCGCCTTCGTCGAGAAGGCCGCACTCGCGCCCGAGTTCTATTCGTGAGCGCGCCGCTGCGCATCCAGCCCGCCGGCTTCGCCCGCAAGGCGACGCCCGCCGCGGACGCCGCGCGCTACGCGGCCATCGCATCGGACGACGGGCGGACGCTTGAGCGGCGGGTCGAAGTGCCCGCGACCAGGGGCGCGGCGTTTTCCGTGGCGCGCGGAAAGGTGCTGCGGATCACCTGTCACGTTGGCCCGCAGGTGTGCGACTTCAACGCCTTCGCCGCCGACGACCCGACCGAGCATTTCTGGTCGGGCAGGACGCGCACGATCGAAGGCGCCCATCTCGGCGTGGGCGCGCGCCTCTGGAGCACCGAGCCGCGCATGCGCCCGATGTTCACCCTGATCGCCGACACGGTCCCCCACCCCAGCCTGCCCTGCAACGCGGACTCCCATGACCTCGTCTTTGCGCGGTGCAGCGCCAGCGCCTGGGCGCTGCGCTACGGTCCGGGCGATCACGCCAACTGCAACGACAACCTCGTCGCCGCGCTGGCGTCTCTCGGCCACCCGACGGACCGCGTCCACGACGCCTTCAACATCTTCATGACGACGGGCGTGGATGCGGAGCAGCGGCTCGTCATTCTCGATCCCCAGGCGCGGCGCGGGGACTACGTGGAGCTCTTCGCCGAGATCGATGCGACCGTCGCGCTCTCGGCCTGTCCCGGCGACTGCAACGGCGGCGAGAACAAGCCGCTGCTCGCCGAAGTCTTCGCGCCCTCGCCGACGGCCATGCCCGCCGACGAGGGGGGGCTTCCGGCCGACTGACGCGGTCAGCGACAGGAGAACCGCGCAGGAGGCTCGCCCGGATCGCCGGACGGGCGCCCGGAATGTCGGCGGGGGGGGCGGCGAGGATCGCCTCGTCGCCGCCCGGTCTTCCCGCGGGCTCGCGGGACGCGCGTCAGGTCTCGGTCTTGCTGGGGGGCTGCGCTGAAGCGTTCCGGCGGGGCGCATGTCCGTCCGCGTCCGGCAGGGCGTCGGCGAAGCTGACGCCCACCTGTTCGCCGAGCGCCTTCAGCGCGGGCATCTGCACCGCCATGCCGAGCATGGCGGCCATCGCCTCGCCGACGGGCGTGGCGGAGGCGGGTCGTCCCGCGCCGTCCTGCGCCGCGCCGGCTCCGAGCCCTGAGATGTGGTTGATGCGGATCGACTCGATCTTCTCGGCGGGCTTCACCATCTGCGCCATGAGCTGCGGCGCCATCTCCAGCTTCTTGAGCGCGATCTTCATTGCGATCAGGGCCTCCGACAGCGTGTTTTCGGCGTCGGTGATGGCGCGCTGGCCCTCGGCCTGCGCCAGCATGTCGGCCTTCTTGGCGGCGGCGCGGATGGTGACGGCGTCGGCGTCGGCGCGGGCTTCCTCGAGCTTGGCGGTCGCGCGGTCGGCAGCGGCCTGCTTCTCGGCGTCGGCCTCGACGCGGATTCTGGTCGCGGCGCGCTCGGCCTCGCGCGTCGCCTCGATCAGCGCGATGGACTTTGCGCGTTCGGCTTCGGCGACCTCGCGTGCGGTGGTGATGGCCTCGGCCGCCTTGGCCGCCTCGGCGCGGGCGGTGTCCGCCGAGGCGCGCGCCCGGCTTTCCTCTTCGCTCTTCTGGGCGATGATGATCTGGCGCTCCTGATTGGCGACCTCGATCTCGCGCTCCTTGGCGATCTCCGCCGCCTGGATGGTCTGCTCGCGCTCGATTTCGGCGGCGCGGACCGCCTTCTCCTTGGCGATGCGGGCCTGTTCGGAGGTGCGTTCGGCCTCGGCGCGGCGCTGGGCGATCTCGGTCTGCTGGGCGGCGCGCAGGGTCTCGATCTCCTGCTGCTGGGCGATGCGCGCCTGCTCCTCCTCGCGGGCGATGTCGATCTTCTTCTTCTCCGCCTCCAGCGCCGACCGGCGCACGGCGACGTCGGCCTCGGCCTCGATCGCGGCGCGACGCTTCTTGCTGTCGGCGATGACTTCGGCGAGCTGGCGCATGCCGACGGCGTTGAAGGCGTTGTTGTCGTCGAGCTTGTCGAAGGGCGTCTGGTCGAGCGAGGTCAGCGACACCGACTCCAGCGAGAGCCCGTTCTTGGTGAGGTCCTCGGCGACGGCGTTCTGCACCTGCTGCACGAAGCCGGAGCGGTTCTCGTGAAGATCGTCCATGCCCATCTGGGCCGCCACGGCGCGCAGGCCGTCGATGAGCTTGCCCTCGATCATGTCGCGCAGCGCCGCCACGTCGAAGGTCTTGTCGCCGAGCGTCTGGGCGGCGCGGGCGATCCCCTCGGTGGTGGGCTCCACGCAGACGTAGAACTCCGCGCCCACGTCGACGCGCATGCGGTCCTTGGTGATGAGCGACGCGTCGCCCTCGCGACGGACTTCGAGGCGCAGCGTCTTCATGTTGACGCGGCTGATCTCGTGCAGAAGCGGCACGACGATGGCGCCGCCGTCCATGATCACGCGCTGCCCCCCGGCGCCGGTGCGCACGAGGCTCACCTCGCGCGTGGCGCGCTTGTAGAGGCGGGCCATGACGAGGCCGACCAGAACGAGGAAGATCAGCGGAATGCCGATGACGGGCAAAAGGGCGACCATGGCGTCCATGGGTCAACTCCTGTCTGAGATGAGGGATTTCGCTTCGTCTAGCCGGATGCCGCGATAGACGTCCTCGCCGCGAGGCCCGGAGAGCACCGCCACTTCCTGCCCCTCGGCGAGGGCGTCTTCGTCTTCGAAGGGCTCGATCCTGACGTAGTGGGTCTGCCCGAAGCGGTCGACGACGCGCGCCTGCGCCGGCGCGCCGCGGCGGGCGACGCCCGTCACGACGACGCCCACGCGGCCGGCGAGGCGGCGGCGCGACACCGAGCTCGTCTCGACCTGAGGCAAAACGCGGCCGAGGAAGGCCGAGATGCGGCCGCCGATCGCAAGGCCGAGCAGCAGCGCCGGAGGCGTCGCGAACCATGCCGAAACCGGGGCGCCGAAAAGCGCGGCGGCGATGAGCTGGATCGCGTAGCCGCATAACGCGAAGCCGCTCAGCAGGGCTGCGATCCAGATCAGCGCCGGCGTCTTGCCGAAACCGAGCCACGCCATCGGGCCCGCAGCGCCGAGGAACGACGCGGGTTCGGCATCGGGCGTGTCCGCGTCCAGCGCGGCGGACGCCTCGGCGACGATGTCGGGCGAGGCGTCCGCGCCGACGTCCGCGCCGACGTCGCCGATGGACGTGACGCCCACGGAAAGCAGCGCGACCTCAAGAACGACGAGAGCCAGGACGACGCCGAAGGCCGCCAGGAAGGGCGTCATCGCCGGCTCCAGCAGAAGCGCGATGGGCGAGGACATGGCTCGGATTCCTCTCGGGAGACTCGCTGCGTCCCCCGCAACCTGCGGGGCCCGGTCATGAGCCGCAGGTGATGTTGGCGTCGCGTTGGCGGCGCGTCGATGGCCGATGTCGGGCGTCGCATTTCATGCGCCATGTGGCCGAAGCGCCACGCGGCCCGAACGGAGCGGGCGCCGTCCGACGCCGCTGCGCCGCCGGCCGGGCGGCCGCCGCGTCGCCCCCGCCTGCGAAGCGGCGCGGTCGGGGGTGAAGCCGCCGCCCCGCCGGGCCGCAGCCTACTCGGGCCAGAGCGCCGTGTCGGGATGGAACTGCGACCAGGCGAACCAGAAGGCCTGATGGCTGCCGAGGTCGGCGCCGTCGACGCCGGCGGCCCGGACCCCGCCGGCGTCGAGCACGAGGCGTACGCCTTCGAAGGCGACGCCCTCTCCCCTGGCGAGCGCCGCCGCCGCCGCGCTGCGCTGGAACGCGACGGGAACGCCGGAAGGCGAGACGACGCCCACCACGTCCTCATGCTCCGGCAGGCGCGGGTCGACGTCGCCGACGGGGAAGATCGGGCCGTCGGCGTCGCGACCGTTGCGGAAGTCGAAATCGCGGCCGAGCGCGAGCGCCTCCACCAGCACCGTCGTGTCGGGGTGCGCCGCTTTCCATGCGCCCCATGAGGTCGTGACGACAGACGCCTGCTCCAGCTCAAGCCCGATCCGCGCCAGAGGGCCGGTGACGGCCCTGCCGAGGAAGGTGTCGAAGACCGAGCCTGAGACGACGTCGTACATCACCTTGTTCGAGCGGATCAGCAGCCCGGAAGTGCGCAGCACCGGCCGGTCGACGCCCGCCGGCAGATCGTCGGTGAAATAGGCCTGCGCCGCGCCGCAGAGGGTGCAGTACGGAATGCCGAGGTCGCGCCCGCCGAGCGTGTCGTTGACCATCTCGCGCACCTCCATGATGCGCCGCGGATACGCGCGATGCTCGCCGTTGATCGAGATCCCGAAGACCACGGCGTCTTCGGCTAGCCAGCTCGCCTCCGCCGCGGTCTCGACCTCGGGGTCGTCCGCGGCGGGGATGCAGTTGCAGGCCTCGTCGGTTCGGCCGTAGGGCCGGTCGTCGATCAGCACGCCGCCCCACGAGACGTGGCGCCAGTCGATGTCGCCCTCGACGAAGAGCCCCTCCCAGCCCTCCACCATGCCGGTGAAGATCGCGCGCTTTACTGCGAGGTAGCCCGGCGGCGCGGGAATGTCCCACGCGATCAGGCGATCGGTGACGACGCCCCAGCGGTTCAGGACGGGAGGGGCGATCTTCAGCAGGCCGGCGGCGGCGTCCGACAGCGTCTCGCTCAGCGCAGGCGACGAGACGAAGCGCATCATGTCGGCGATGATCCATGCCAGGCGCGGGTCGCCCGACGCGGCGACCTCCCTGAGGGCGCTGCTCTGCTCCTGCCCCCAGTACTGCTCGGTCGCGCTGACGACGAATGCGGTCTCCACCGCCGCGCGAAGGCCGTCGGAGAGCGGACCGTCGGGGATGGCGGGCGGTCGGCCGAACCGTTCTATCGTATGGTCCGGGAGGCTCGATCCTTCGGCGACGGCCGCGCCGCCCGCCAGCGCGAGGATCAGGAGAGCGGCGAGAAACGCTCGAAACGACGGCGTTCTGGGCATGGGCGGACCTTTCGCATCGATGGCACGACAACGCGGGCGCGGAGCGGTTTCCAGCCGCTTCCGCCAGCACGCCCTCGCGCCGTTGTTCGTTCCGGAAAGGGAAACGTTACGTCGTGCGCGGCTTGCGCGACCGGCCGACTGGGCGCCGCGCCAACGGCGCGACCGGGCGTCGCCACAATATCTGGTCGGCGATGGCGGGCCTGCCGGTTTCGCCGGCGCCGCGTTGAACGCGATGTCGCCTCTTGCGCTCATTGGCGCGACGAGACGCCAGTTCCTGCGCGCAATCCGAGGTCGGCCACCTCCAGACCGGCGTCGCCGCGGCCGGGACATCCGCGATGGAAGCGGCGCGACGGGACCGCCCCGAGAATGGCGTCCTCGGCCGTCGGGTCCGGCGCAGGCGCAGGCGCGAAGAGACGTGCATTCCGCGCTTCGGGCGCCGCTTTTTCACGCACGCCCGCCTGATCGGTAAGGCCGCCGTTAACGCGCCGTGGCGATGGTGCCCGTTGCGCCTTCGAGAGGTATCGCCATGAAGACCGCCTCAGCTTTCCTGTTCGCCGCGTTGCTCGCTGCGCCGCTGCACGCCGAACCGTCGACCGTGGTGGCCATAGGCGGAACCGGGGCGTCGCTCGTCATGCTCGACGCCATGGCCGAGGCCATCGAGGCCGCGCGGCCGGACATCGACGTGGAGGTCGTCCACGGCCTCGGCACCGGCGGCTCGCTCAAGGCCCTGGCCGCTGGCGATCTCGACATCGCGCTCGCCGGGCGCGACCTGAAGGAACAGGAGCGCGCGGCCGGGCTTGTCGCAAGCGCGGCCTTCGCGACGCCTTTCGCCTTCTTCACCAGCCGTCGCGAGGCCCCTTCGGTGGCCATGGACGACGTCGCCAAGCTCTACGCGGCGCCGGGCGCGCCGAACGCGCTCTTCGGCGGCGCCGTCGTGCGCGTGATCCTGCGGCCCGAGGCCGACAGCGACTTCGCCTATGCGGTCGAGACCTTCCCCGGCTTCGGCGAGGCCTATGCGGCGGCGCGGACCGCGCCGGGCGTGCCCGTGGCCCAGACGGACCAGGACAACGCCGACCTCGCCGAGGAGCTTGCCGATTCGCTCGCGACGGGGACGCTCCTTCAGATGATCAGCGAAGATCGTCGTCTCACGCCGCTGGCCATCGACGGCGTGACGCCGACGGTCGAGGCTGCGGCGCAAGGTCGCTGGCGCTTCATGAAGGAGCTCTATGTGACGCTAGGCGCGACGCCCGCGCCGGCGGCGGCGACGGTGGCGGCCTTCATGTCGTCGCCCGAAGGCGCGGCGATCGCCGCCCGCCATGGCGCAGTCGCCCTCGACCCGGCGCGCTGAGACCCCGCGGAAGCCGCGTGATGCCTGAGCCCGTCGCACGCGCGCAGGTGCGCCGCATGCGGCGCGTCATCGGCGCGCTGGGGGTGGCCGTCGTGGCGCTCGTCGGCGTCGTCGGTCCCGCCGCGATACTGGCGAAGGACTATGCCGCCTTCCTGCGCATGCTCGACTTTCAGGCCGCCGCCGCCGCCGAGGATGTCGAGGCGCACATCTACCGCTCGCCGCGCTTCTGGCGGCATCAGGAGGAACGGCTGCAGGGCCTCCTCCGGGACGCGGCCTCGCTGCCGCGCGTTCGGCTGGCGCTGCGCGACGGCGCCTTGGAGATCGCCGCGGCGGAGGTGGGCCGCGCCCCGGACGCGCCGGCCGACAGGGCGCCGCTCAAGGCCTGCGCGCCGCTGCGCTCGCACGGCGCGGAGGGCGCGTCGGTCTGCGCACAGGCCGATTTCGCGCCGCTCGCGGGACAGGGCCTCGCGCTGTGGCTCGCCTGCGCCGCCGTCGCGGAGCTCCTGCGCCGCGCGCTGGTGCTCCGCCCGCTCGCGCTGCTCGACGACACGGTGGCGCGGCTGGACGCCGCCGTCGAGGCCGCGCGCGCAGCCGACCGGGCCAAGAGCGAGTTCCTCGCGACCATGAGCCACGAGATCCGCACGCCGATCAACGGCGTGCTGGGCATGGCCGAGCTGCTCGCCGGCACCAGGCTCGACACGCGCCAGCGGATGTTCGCCGACACCATCCTGTCCTCAGGCCGCGCGCTGCTCGGCGTGATCAACGACATCCTAGACTTCTCGCGCATCGACGCGGGGTTCCTGCGCCTCGACCCGCGGCCCTTCCGGCTTGGGGCGATCGCGCGCGAGCCGGGGCGGATGGTGGCGGTCGCGGCGCGGCGCAAGGGCGTCGAGCTGCTGACGCGGGTCGACCCCGGCCTTCCGGAGATGGCGGTCGGCGACTTCCCGCGGATCCGGCAGATCGTGCTGAACCTCGCCAGCAACGCGGTGAAGTTCACCGACCGCGGCCACGTCTCGATCGACGTGTCGCGCGCTTCGGCCGAGGACGCGCCGCCGGGGGCGACGGTGATCCGCGTGACGGTCGAGGACACCGGCGTCGGCATCGCCGCCGAGAAGCTCGACGCGATCTTCGAACGCTTCACCCAGGTCGACGGCAGCGCGAGCCGCCGCCAGGAGGGCGCAGGGCTCGGCCTCGCCATCACCCGCGCGCTCGTCGACATGATGGGGGGGCGGATCGCGGTGACCTCGACGCCAGGCGCGGGATCGCGGTTCACCGTCGACCTGCCGCTCATGCCCCATGACGGCCCCGAGGCCGCTCCTGCGACGCCGCGCGACCTCGCCGGCCTGCGGCTGCTGGTGGTCGACGACAACGAGACCAATCGCGCGATCCTCGCCGAGCTGGCGCTCGCATGGCGGATCGACGAGATCTCCGCCGCGTCGGGACCGGAGGGCCTGCGCAAGCTGCGCGCGGAGGCCGCGCGGGGCCGGCCGATCGACATCGTGATCCTCGACGAGCACATGCCGGGCATGAGCGGCCGCGCCGCGCTGGCGGAACTGCGCCGATGCCCGCAGATCGGCGAGACGCCGGTCGTGCTGCTGTCGTCGATGGACATCGACAACGACGGGACGAGCGGGGCGAACCTGGTCCTGTCCAAGCCCATCGGGGCGTC
>CAYGUQ010000026.1:0-2547 GCA_964352995.1 uncultured Rhodobacterales bacterium | reverse complement strand
GCGCCGGACGGCCGTGAAATCCTCCTGGTGGAGGACAACCCCGTGAACCAGATGGTCGCGCAGGGGATGCTCGAGGCGCTCGGTCGCCGTTGCCGGATCGCCGAGGACGGCCTGGTCGGCGTCGCGGCATGGCGCGAGACGCGGGCCCGCACCGTGCTGATGGACGTCTCGATGCCGGGCATGGACGGGCTGGCCGCGACGCGCGAGATCCGACGGATCGAGGCGGCCGAACCGGGCGGCGCGCGCACCTGGATCATAGGCCTCACCGCGCACGCCATGGCCGGCGACCGCCAGCGCTGCCTCGACGCCGGCATGGACGACCACGTACCCAAACCCGTGGCGTCCGCCGCCTTGCAGTCCGCGCTCGAGCGCGCGGAGGCGGCGAACGGCGGCGCCCCTGCGCGAAAAACCGGCGCGCGCGCCTGACCGCATGAGCGGCCGCTCTGCGTCAGGACGCCGAGCCGGCAGCCGCGCCGGGACCCGTATCCACGTGGCCCTCGCCAAGCGCTCCAACGCCCCGCAAGTCAGCGCCCGTTCATAAGCGCGACGACTTGCGGCATCGCGACCTTCCTGCAGCCGGGCTGCGCGGCGCCGACTACTCCACCGGGATGGGATAGCCGCGGATCTTGAGATATCCCGGCCGCTCAGTGTCGAAGACGACCCCAAGGCGCTCCGTCAGAAGGCGTTCGATTGCAAGATAGCCGGCGTCGTCATGCACGTTGTTGGCGTAGAACTCCGGGATCTGGGGAAAGTTGTAGCGCAGGGCGTCCATGACGTGCAGCCGCAACGAGACGACGTTCACGCCCGGCCGGTCGATGACAAGCGGCGTGCGCATCCTTTCGCCGATCGCGCGCAGCAGCGCCGGCGTGCCGGCGAGGGCCGCGGGCGCGAGCGCGGCGGCGAGGGCGGGTCCGTCAGCGGCCGCGTCCAGGGCCGCCGCCAGCGCCGCCTCGGCGGACGCGTCGCCAAGGGCCGCCTGAGCGGAGCGCAGTTCGTCCGCGCCGCTCCAGGCGGGGTCCGCCGCGAGCCGCTCGAGGACCGGCCAGGCCGCAGCGGCCTTGGCCTTGGCGACCAGAAGGAGCGCGCTCTGCGTCGGATGCGCGTCGAGCAACTCGGCGTAGCGGGTCGCGTGGGGGCTCAGCAGATGCGTCGGCGTCGAGGTGCGCAGCGCATCCATCGCCGCGGCGCACGCTGCGTCGCGCAGGGCGCAGCCCTCGTCGGAGAGGATCGAGACGATCTGCGGATCGCGGATCGCCACGACGCCTTGGCCGATCGACGGATCGGTCTGGATCGCGAGGTCGGCGAGAAGGTCGACGACGGCCTCCCGCACCTCGGGAGAGCCGTGCGCCAGTTCCCGACGCAACCGCTCCACCGCCTGCGGGTCCGGGCGGCCGGAGGCGATGAGATCGGCCGGCGGCGACGTGAAGCCCTCGCCCCGCCGAAAGCCCTCGATGTATCGTTCCGCCGCCTGTGTCATGACGTTCTCCGTGGTGGCCGGTTCGGCTGGAGCCGGCGCGGATCGGCAACCGAGCGCCGACGCGAGAATGGCCGCGGCGATCACGTGCGCGGAATTGTGTCCCACTGGTTCTCCGTTCCGCCGCCCCGGTACTTGGCGCGCGGGCAGTAGCGCAGTCGATAGTCGGTCCAGCTCTGGTTGTAGTGCATGAAGTCGGCGGCGTCGTTGATGTCGGTCAGGTTCAGGCCGGCCGCGCGGTGACCCGCTTCATGGGCGATCGTCCACTTGATCGTGTTGAGCGCCGCCGCGCCCTCGATGATCAGGATCGGGTCGCTCGACCAGCCGCCGGCCCGATATTCGAGCGGCGCGCCCACCGCATGCGCCTTGGTCAGCGGCGCGGCGAGGGTCAGCGTCGTGCCTGCGTTGCTCGCGACACGCACGTTCTCGGCCCCTGCCCCGGAGCCGAGCGTCAACGTCGTCGCGGTTGCGTGGAAGACGCCGCCGCGAACCGTGATCGTGGCGTCGCCGATCGCCGCGGCCGATGACAGGTAGTAGAAGGACTTCATCGCGCGCACGATCGCGATGCGGATGCGGCCCGCCGTGCGCGCGCCGGCGATGGCGGTCGAGATAGCGGCGAGTTCAGCCCCGCCGCCGGCCGCGATGTCGTAGGAGAGCGCCCCGTTGCCGTCGAGATCATAGGGCACGTCGCTCTGCGCGTTGCCGGCGTCGAAGTTGCTCAGGTCGAACTTCGCGACCGCCTCCTTCACCTTGGCGTTGATCGTCGCCTGATGGCCCGCATAGTCGGCGGTGGGAAAGCGCAGCGCGCTGCCTGCGACGCGGCTGTCGTGGATCTTGGCGACGACCGCCTTGACCTCGCGCTCCTTGTAGACGTGTCCGGCGATCTGCCGGAACACCGCGCGCGAGGGGCACTTGACCCTTGCGCGCAGGGTGAAGTCGGCCTTGTCGTGCGCGTCGCCGTCGATCCGCAGGTCGAAGTCGGCCTGTCCCGCCGGCGCCGCCGCGGCCGCGGCCCTCGTCGCCGGGTCGATCTCGAAGTCGAAGTCGTCGCTGGTGGCGCCCCCCTCGATCAG
>CAYGUQ010000025.1:0-20615 GCA_964352995.1 uncultured Rhodobacterales bacterium | reverse complement strand
GGCCCCCGGCGCGCGCAGACGGCCCATCGCGCCGGGCGCCGCCTGCCGCGAGCGCATGGAGCTGCCGCAGCCGCCGCGCCGCGGCCAGCGCCACGCTCACGGGCGAGACGCCGCGCGCCGTCAGCCGCGCCAGTTCCGCCCGCACCCGGGCCGCTTGCCCCGACAGCGCGGCCTCCACGGCGGCTGCGGCAGCTGCATGCGCTCGCAGCAGGCGGCGCGCCGGGCGCCGCCGCGATGGGCCGTCTGCGCGCGCCGGGAGCCGCCGACCGGGCGCAGGCGCTGACCAGGCGCTGGGGCGCGGCCCGCCTGGAACAGGGCCTCCGCCTGATGCTGGAGACAGACGCCGGTCTGCGCGGAGGTTCGGCGGCGCCGGAGCACGCGCTCATGGAGCGCGCGCTGCTTAGACTGGCCGCGATGGCCGGTTGACGCGCGCCTTTGGCTGCGGCGTCACCGGGCGAGAAGCTGGCAGATGCCGTCAAGCTGCTCGAGATCGCGATATCGCAGTCGGACCTCTCCGCCTCCGTCGCCGCGATGCTCGATCTGAACGGAAAGACCCAGCGCGGCGGTCAGGTCGGCTTCCAGCGCGCGGGTGTCGGCGTCCTTGCTCGGCTTGGATGCCGCGCGGGGCGAGGGCTGGGCCGGCGACGGCCCCTTTACCAATCGTTCGGTCTCGCGCACCGAAAGACCGCGCGCTTCGATGACGCGCGCCAACCCACAGGGGTCCTCCGCCGTCACAAGCGCGCGCGCATGGCCGGCCGTCAGGCGCCCCTCGCGCGTCATACGCTGCACATCCTCCGGAAGTTGCAGCAATCTCAGAAGGTTAGCGATATGGCTGCGGCTCTTGCCCATCGCCGAAGCGAGCTGTTCCTGAGTGTGGCCGAAGCGCTCGATCAGTTGAGCGTAGCCGGTCGCCTCCTCGATGGGGTTGAGGTCGGCGCGCTGGACGTTTTCCAGAATGCCGATCTCCAGCACCTCGGCGTCGCCAATCTCCCGCACCACGATCGGCACATCGTGCAACTGCGCGCGCTGCGCGGCCCGCCAACGCCGCTCGCCGGCGATGATCTGCCAGTCTCCGAGATTGCCGGGGTCGGCGCGCACAATCAACGGCTGCACGACGCCACGTGCGCGAATCGACTGCGCCAGCGCGTCTAGCTCGGCCTCGTCGAAGCGCTTGCGCGGCTGGTCAGGGTTCGGGCGGACGCGATCGATGGGCGCGCTCGCCTCGGCGCGCGCCGGCGTCGCAGGATCAGGCCGCACATCCTCGATCAGCGCAGCGAGGCCTCTCCCGAGTCCCTTGCGGCGCGGCACATCGCTCATCGACTTCTCCCTGAGAGAAACGCGGTCACGCAGCCACAGCAGGTTTGCTGCGGCGCAACATCTCGCCCGCCAACTGAAGATACGCCTGGCTTCCAGCGCAGGCGTGATCATAGACGAGCGCAGGCAAGGCGTGCGACGGCGCCTCGGAAAGCCGCACATTGCGCGGGATCATCGTGTCATAGACGAGATCGCCGAGCGTCGCGCGCACATCCTCGCCCACTTGCGCCGAGAGATTGTTGCGCTTGTCGAACATCGTGAGGACGATGCCCTCAATCGTCAGACGCGGATTGAGCGACGCCTTGACCCGCTCGACGGTCTTGAGGAGCTGGGACAACCCCTCAAGCGCGAAGAACTCGCACTGCAACGGCACCAGAACCGCGTCAGCCGCCGTCATTGCGTTCACTGTCAACAGGTTGAGCGCCGGTGGGCAGTCGATCAACACATGGTCGAACCCGAGGGACTCGGCCACATTCAGCGCATTGCGCAATCTCAGCGCACGATCCGGAGCGTCCACCAGTTCGATATCGACGCCGCTGAGCTCGACGGATCCCGCAGCAACCCAGAGATTCGGCACCTTCGTCAGCGTGGCGACGCGCTCGATGTCGACGTCGTTCACCAGCACGTCATAGCTAGAGACCGCCCTGTCTCGCACGGCCACGCCCAGCCCCGTGGATGCATTGCCCTGCGGATCAAGGTCAACGAGCAAGACCTTGAGACCCACCGCCGCAAGAGCTGTGCCCAGATTGATCGCAGTCGTCGTCTTGCCGACGCCGCCCTTCTGGTTGACCACCGCCACCACACGACGACCGCTGGAAACGGGGCGCGCCTCAGTCGCTGCCGACACGGCCGATCTCCTTCATCTTCAGAATGGCGCCGCCATCGTCAGAGAGACTCGGCGCATGGGTCACTCTATACCGCCACTCGCGCGCCGCGAGAGCCAATTCGTCCTCAACGCCGGCGCCCTTCAAGAAAAGCGCGACGCCCCCAGGCGCCACATGCCGCGCCGCCAGTTCCAGAAGCCTCGGCAGCGGTGCAAGCGCGCGGGCGGAAACCACGTCGCTCGGCGCTGCAGGCCCCGATTCGATGCGCCGACGCGAGATGGCGACGTCGACGCCCATCGATTGCGCCGCCGCGATGAGAAAGGCGCATTTGCGCGCATCGCTTTCCATCAGCGTGAACGAAAGCGACGGCGCTTGCTCCATGGCCAATGCTGCGACGACAAGTCCTGGGAAACCAGCGCCCGAACCGAGATCCAGCCAGCTCGCAGCGTCTTTGGGCGCATGGGCGAGGAGTTGCGCCGAATCGAGAACATGCCGCGTCCAGAATTGCGGCAACGTCCCCGGAGAGACGAGATTGATCGCGGCGGACCATTTCAGGAGAATGTCTCGGAGAGAATCGAGGCGATGCTCTGTTTCACGTGAAACATCGAGGGCGCGCAGGACGCGGTCGCGCTCACTGTCGTCGATCTCACGCGACGCCAATGCGCCGCCGCGCTCCGCCAACTTCTGCGCGGACTTCGCTCCCCTCGCCGCGACAGGTCGCGCTGCGCCACGGCCCTGGCTCCGCCGCCGACTCATGCCCGCTCACGCGAGAGCCGCCTGACGGCGCCCAGCAGCAACAGCAAAGCTGACGGCGTCATGCCCTCAATCCGCCCCGCCTGCCCCAGCGTCGATGGCCTCACCCGCTGCAGTTTCTCCCGAAGCTCCGCCGAAAGGCCTGCAATCGCAGCGAAATCTAGGGCATCTGGTAACTCGACAGCCTCATCGCGCTGGACGGCCGCAATATCGCGCGCCTGTCTGTCGGCGTAGCGCGCGTACTGGGCATCAGCCGTCAGACGCCCGGCGATGGCCGCCGGCAAGCCCGCCAGATCGGGCGCCAGCTCCGCCAGAGCACCGAATGTGACGCCGTCTTGCGCCAGAAGATCGAAACCGTTTCGCCGCACCCCATCGGACTTCACCGCCATGCCGACGGTCTGCGCTTGATGGGGCGTAAGCTCCAGCGCCGAAAGCGCCGCCCGCCCCTTCTCCACCGCCGTCATGACTTCGGCGTGCCGCGCCAGTCTCGCCTCTCCCGCTATACCCAGATCCCTGGCAAGCGGTGTGAGACGTTCGCCCGCCGTGTCGATGCGCAGCGACAGGCGGAACTCAGCCCGCGACGTGAACATGCGATAGGGCTCCGTCACGCCGCGGGTCACCAGATCGTCGATCATGACGCCGATATAGGCGTCCGATCGCGTCAGCACGACCGCCTCGCGCCCTTGGGCCAGCCGCGCGGCGTTCAGGCCGGCCAACAACCCCTGCGCCGCCGCCTCTTCGTACCCTGTCGTGCCGTTGATCTGCCCCGCAAGGAATAGGCCCGGGAAGGAAATCAGGGCAAGACCACGCGACAGGGCGCGAGGGTCGACATAGTCGTACTCGATGGCATAACCGTCACGCAGGATCTGCACGCGCTCCAGGCCCTTGATTGTACGGAGAAAACGCGTTTGGACCTCAGCGGGCAACGACGTGGAGATACCGTTTGGATATACCGTTGGGTCGTCGAGACCCTCCGGTTCCAGAAAGATCTGATGTCTCGGACGATCCGAAAATCGGCGCACCTTGTCCTCGATGGACGGGCAATAGCGTGGCCCCGACCCCTCGATTGCGCCGAGTGCGATCGCCGACCGGCTGAGGTTCTCCCGGATGATCTCATGCGTCGCTTCATTCGTGTGCGTGATGAAGCAGGAGACCTGTCTGGCCTTCGGCGCCGAGGTCATGTCCGAAAGGAAGACGGGCGCTTCGTCGCCCGGCTGAGGCTCCAGCCGAGCCCAGTCTATCGTCCGACCGTCGATACGCGGCGGCGTGCCCGTCTTGAGCCGACCCATCGGCAAGCCGGAACGACGCAGCCGCGCTGCGAGAGCCACCGCGGAGGCGTCTCCGTGGCGACCGCCAGGGCGCTGCTCTTCACCGATATGGATGACGCCGCCGAGGAACGTTCCAGTGGTCAGAACGACCGAGTCCGACTCGATGATGCGCCCATCTTCAAGAACGACGCCCTCAACGCATCGCCCGCGCATATGAAGATCGTCGACGCCAGCCTCGACGATGGTGAGATTCCGCGTCTGGCGGAGCTCGGCCTGCATCGCCGCGCGATAGAGCGCGCGGTCGCATTGTGCGCGCGGTCCCTGAACGGCCGGACCGCGACGCCGGTTCAACAACCGATAGTGAATGGCCGCCGCATCGCCCACACGCGCCATGAGCCCGTCCAGCGCATCGATTTCACGGACGAGGTGACCCTTGCCGAGCCCGCCGATGGCGGGATTGCACGACATCTCGCCGATACGGTCGGCGCGATGCGTCACAAGCGTGACCAAGGCTCCGGCGCGTGCGGCTGCGTGCGCCGCTTCACATCCGGCATGTCCTCCGCCAACGACGACGACATGGCCAGCGCAAGCAGATTGTTTCACGTGAAACACTCAAACACCCGTTGCGTTCGATGCGGCCTACTTGCCAAGACAGAAGCGAGCGAACACTTCGTCCAGAACCGCCTCGACGTCAACGCGCCCGAGCAGCATGTCGAGGGATCGCACGGCAAGCCGAAGTTCCTCAGCGGCAAACTCGGCCTTCTCAACCGTGGCGTTCAAGAGATGAGCGCGCGCGTCGCGCACCGCAGACACGTGTCGCGCCTGCGCGAGCAATCCGCTTTCGCCGACCAGCACGTCAAGTCGCGCCCCGATCTCCGCCAGAAGCGCATCCACTCCCTCGCCGCTTATCGCCGATGCGCAGAGACCCATGAAGCCGTGCGGCGCGGGCGCCGCATCGACTTTGTTCCAGACAGCAAGATCGGCGTCGAGAACTTCCGGCGCATCCCATGACGCCACCGCAAGCCGCATGTCCGCCGAGGCCGCGCGACGCATCCCCCACATCACGCCGGCCTGCTCGACGCAATTCTCCGCGTCTCGTCTGCCGGCCGTGTCGACGAAAGTGACGAGCCGTCCCTCCAGAGAGCAACGCACTTCGATCACGTCGCGAGTAGTCCCCGGAAGCGGGTCGGTCAAGGCCACGTCTCGACCCGCTATACGATTGAGTAGGCTAGACTTTCCTGCATTCGGCGGGCCGATCAAGGCCACTTCGAAGCCGTCGCGCACCAATGCCGCGCCCCTCGCCGACGCCAGCGCGGCGTCCATCGCCGCGACCATGTCGGCGACCTGTCGGCGCGCCATGTCTTCCGCCTCGTCCGGGACGTCGTCGCCGAAATCGATCACGGCCTCGAACAGCGCCATCGCTTCGATGAGGCCATCGCGCCATTCTGTTGCAACATCCGTCAACGCGCCCGCAGCCAGCCGTGTCGCCTGCCTGCGCTGTGCGGTCGTCTCGGCCTCGATCAGATCGGCGAGACTCTCCAGTTGAACGAGATCGAGGCGGCCGCTCTCCAGCGCGCGCCGCGAGAACTCACCCGGCAGGGCCATGCGAAGGCCGCTGAACGCCGCCAACTGCGCCATCACATCTCGCACAACTGCAGGGCCGCCATGAAGATGCAGTTCGGCGCAACATTCGCCCGTCGCCGAAGCTCTCGCCGGAAAGGCCACAACCAGCGCTTCATCGAGGAGGTCGTCGGCACTGCGGCCGTAGAGTCGTCTCAGGCGCATCACCCGATCGGCTCGAACGCGCGCGCCGGTCAGGCTCGCGAGAGCCTCATGCGCATCTGGCCCCGAAATGCGGATGACGGCGATGGCGCCCCTTCCGGGGGGCGTCGCAGCGGCGAAGATGGTGCCGCCGCCGCGGGAAATCTCAGCCGACGATGTCAAGGCCGCTGAAGAAGAACGCGATTTCGGTCGCCGCATTCTCAGCGCTGTCCGAACCGTGGACGGAGTTCTCACCGATCGAAAGGGCGAATTCCTTGCGGATCGTGCCGTCGGCCGCCTCGGAAGGGTTCGTGGCGCCCATCACTTCGCGGTTCTTCGCCACGGCGCCCTCGCCTTCCAGCACCTGCACGACGACCGGACCGGACGCCATGAAGGTGCGCAGCTCGTCATAGAAGGGGCGCGCGGCATGCACGGCGTAGAACGCGCCGGCCTGGTCCGGCGTCATGCGGATGCGGCGCTGCGCCACAATGCGCAGACCGGCCGCCTCGAACTTGGCGTTGATCGCGCCGGTGAGATTGCGCGCCGTGGCGTCGGGCTTGATGATCGATAGAGTGCGTTCGGCAGTCATTTTTCAGCTTCCTTGCGGCGACGCGCGACGGGCGTGCGAAATGGCGATTCTGGACGCGCGCGCAGCAACCCTGGCGGGGCTCCGCGCGGCTGCGAGGCGCTTATCACGAAGGGCGCAGGCGTCAAAGCCGCAACCACGCCAAGGGATCGCGCCACCCCCCTCAGGTATTCATCGAATCGAAGAAATCCTTGTTGCTCCGCGTCTGCTTGAGCTTGCCGAGCAGAAATTCGATGGCGTCCGCCGTACCCATCGGGTTGAGGATGCGGCGCAGCACGAAAATCTTCGTGAGCTCGCTCTTCTGCACCAACAGCTCTTCTTTGCGCGTGCCGGACTTGAGGATGTCGAGCGCCGGGAACACGCGCTTGTCGGCGACCTTCCTGTCGAGGACGATCTCGCTGTTGCCGGTGCCCTTGAACTCCTCGAAGATCACCTCGTCCATGCGGGAGCCGGTCTCGATCAGCGCCGTCGCGATGATCGTCAGCGAGCCGCCTTCCTCGATGTTCCGCGCCGCGCCGAAGAAGCGCTTGGGGCGCTGGAGCGCGTTGGCGTCGACGCCGCCGGTCAGAACCTTGCCGCTCGACGGAACAACCGTGTTGTAGGCGCGGCCGAGACGGGTGATCGAATCCAGCAGGATGACGACGTCGCGCCCGTGCTCCGTCAACCGCTTCGCCTTCTCGATCACCATCTCGCTGACCGCGACATGGCGCGTCGCCGGTTCGTCGAAGGTCGAGGCGACGACCTCGCCCTTCACCGAGCGCTGCATGTCCGTCACCTCCTCGGGGCGCTCGTCGATGAGCAGCACGATGAGGTAACACTCCGGATGGTTCCGCTCGATGGAGTGGGCGATGTTCTGCAGCAGCACTGTCTTGCCGGTGCGCGGCGGGGCGACGATCAGCGCCCGCTGGCCCTTGCCGAGCGGCGCGACGAGGTCGATGATTCGCGCCGAGCGATCCTTCACCGTGGGATCGTCGATCTCCATGTTGAAGCGCTGGTCGGGGTATAGCGGCGTCAGGTTGTCGAAGTGCACCTTGTGCCGGGCGGCTTCAGGGTCTTCGAAATTGATCGTGGAGACCTTCAGCAGCGCAAAGTAGCGCTCGCCATCCTTCGGCGCTCGGATCATCCCGTCGACCGTGTCTCCGGTACGGAGCGAGAAGCGCCTGATCTGGGACGGCGACACGTAGATGTCGTCCGGCCCTGGCAGATAGTTCGCCTCGGGCGAGCGCAGAAAACCGAAGCCGTCCTGCAGAACTTCCAGAACGCCCGTGCCCTGAATTTCAACTTCGCGCTCAGCCAATTCTTTCAGGATTGCGAAAAGCATGTCCTGCTTGCGCATGGAACTGGCATTTTCGACTTCAAGTTCTTCAGCAAAGGAAAGAAGTTCGGTAGGCGATTTCGCCTTGAGTTCCGAGAGCTTCAGATAATCGGTTTCCATAAGTGGCCCGTGGAGGATCGCCTGGGGACAAGGGAAAGCTGTCCGAACTTGGCGAGATATGGGAGGGGCGCGACCTTGGGCCGTCACCGGGGATGACGTGTATATGTATGCTTGGAAACCGTTGTCAAATGGTGAGCGTCAGAACGGCCTCACGATCACCATGACCACGATCACGACGAACAGCAGCGTAGGCGCTTCGTTGGCGATGCGATAGAACCGGCCCGGCCGTTCGTTGGCGTCGGCGGCGAAGCGTCTGACCCAGGCGCCGGCCATGTGGTGGAATCCGGTCATCGCGATCACCATCGCTGCCTTGACCCAGAACCAGCCGGACGTCGAAACGCTGCCCCACAGGGTCCAGGCCAGCCAGAGGCCCGTAATCCACGTCGCGATCATCGCGGGGCCCATGATGAAGCGGTGCAGCTTGCGCTCCATCACCTTGAAGGTTTCCGACGTCGCATCGCCCGGCGTCGTCGCCTCGGCGTGATAGACGAAGATCCTCGGCAGGTAGAACAGGCCGGCCATCCAGCTAGCCCAGGCGAGGATGTGGATCGTCTTGACCGCCTCGTACATCGCTCAGCCCCTGATCACGCGCAGCAGACGCTCCACGTTGGCGGGGTCGGCGTCGGGCGTGATGCCGTGACCCAGGTTGAAGATGAACGGGCCTCCGCCAAGGGTCGACAGCAGCGTCCGCGCCGCCTCGTCCAGCGCTGCGCCGCCGGTCACCATGTGCCGCGCGTCGAGGTTGCCCTGCACGGCGAGATGCGGTTGCAGCGCGTCGCGCGCCCAGGCGGCCGAGACGTCCTCGTCGATGGCCAGCGCCTGCGCGCCCGAACTACGCGCGATGTCGGCGTAGAGTTCGCCTGCGCCGCGCGGAAACAGGATCACCGGCGTTCCCGGCCGTGCGGTCCGCACTGCCGCGGCGATCCGCTCCGCCGGGTCGACGCACCAGCGCTGGAAGACGGCGGGATTCGGCGCCAGGGCGCCCGCCCAGCTGTCGAAAAGCTTTACGACCTCGGCGCCGGCGTCGATCTGCGCAATCAGATAGGCCGCCGTGGCCGTCTCGAGGCGCGCCATCAGCGCGCCGAAGACGTCCGGCGCCCCGCGCATCAGCGCCAGCGCACCGGCCTGCTGGTCCTTGCCCCTGCCGGCGATCATGTAGGTCGCGACGGTCCAGGGCGCGCCGGCGAAACCGATCAGCGTCGTCTCCTGCGGCAACGCTGCGCGCAGCATCCGCACCGTCTCGTAGACCGGCGCCAGGAAGGCGTGCAGGGCGTCGTCGTCGGAGAGGCGCTTGACCTCCTCCATGGTCGTCATCGGCTCCAGCCGCGGACCCTCGCCCGTCTCGAACCAAAGCTTGCGGCCGAGCCCATGCGGGACAAGCAGAATGTCGGCGAACAGGATCGCCGCGTCGAAGCCGAAGCGGCGGATCGGCTGAAGCGTCACCTCGGCCGCCAGTTCTGGCGCATAGCAGAGGTCGAGGAACGAACCGGCCTGGGCGCGTGTCGCGAGATACTCCGGCAGATACCGACCCGCCTGTCGCATGAGCCACACCGGAGGCGTAGCGAGGCTCTCTCCAGAGAGAACGCGCAGGAGCGTTTTTCCGGTGGTCATGCCTTCTCCGTTTAAGAAGTCTTAGGAAAGGTTAGAGTCGTAGATGCGCTGTGGGTCATGGGGATTATCGTCTCCGCACACTCTGCGCACAGAGTTATCCAGAACCCTCCCACACAGCGGCGACAGGCGCCATGCCGCGTCGACGACAACTGTTTCCGGCATGAGCCGTTGGGTTTCAAGCACATGGGCCTCGCCAGCGCTCTTGCGTCGCAGGTCTATCCGTGCGGAGTCCGCGCGCATGAGCCGAGTCGCGCACAATCGCAGCACAGCAGGGCCGGGACGCGCCGCATCCTGTGGGAGAACCGCGGCGCTTCGGGGGTCGTCGCGCCGCCGCGTCCCGGCGACGCCCGTCGAAGCCGTTTCAAACGAACGGTTCACAGCGCCGGCGCCTGTACGACCCTGGCTTTTCCCCAGCTTTCTGTGGAGCGTTCCCGCCGTGGCCGGCCGCCGCCTGCCCGCGAGCGATCGTTTCCGCCGATGACGACGCCGCTTCACGCAGAGCGCCTGCGCGTCGTGCGCGAGACGGTTGCGCGGCTCGGGGCCCGCAGCGTGCTCGACCTCGGCTGCGGCGACGGCGACCTGCTGATCGACCTCGCCCGCCAGCCAGGCGTCGAACGCGTCGAGGGCGTCGACGTCTCGCGCGGCGCGCTGGAGCGGCTGCGGGCGCGGCGAGCGGAGGCGGCGGCGCGACAGGGGGCTCAGGCGCCGCGGGGCGCGGAGGTCGTTCTTCATCATGGCCCGATCTCGGCGCTCGGTCCCGCCTTCGCGGGCTTCGACGTCGCCGCGCTGGTCGAGGTGATCGAGCATGTCGAGATAGAGCGCCTGTCGACGCTGGAACGGGCGGTCTTTCATACAGCGCGTCCGCGCCATGTCCTGATGACGACGCCTAACGCGGACTTCAACGACGCGCTCGGCGTGCCCCGCGGCCGTTTCCGCCACCCCGACCATCGCTTCGAGTGGGGGCGCGACCGGTTTCGGAGCTGGTGCGCGGGGGTGGCGGCGCGGACGGCCTATGCCGTGAGCTGTTCGGACCTCGGCGTTCGCCGCGGCGCGATGGGGGCGGAGAGCCAGATGGCGCTCTTCAGTCGGGAAGCTTAGGCCCATGGCGCGCGTCCAAGCCTTTCGCGCCTCCCCCGTTGGGCGCTATGACTTCCGTGCGGCTTCGCGGCCGGGGGCGCGGCGACGGGCGGGTTTGTGCGGTCATGCTGGAACTTGAAGCCATCACGATGCGCTTCGGCGGCTTCACCGCCGTAGACGGGTGCGGCTTCTCGGTGGAGGCCGGCTCGATCACCGGTCTCATCGGTCCGAACGGCGCCGGCAAGACGACGCTCTTCAACGTCATCGCGGGCGCTCTGCGTCCGACCGCAGGGTCGGTCCGCTTCCTCGGCGAGACGATCACCCGGCTCAGCCCGGACGCCCGCTACCGGCGCGGCCTCGTGCGCACTTTCCAGATACCCCATGAGTTCCATCGCCTGAGCGCGCGCGAGAACCTGATGCTCGCCGGCCCCGGCCAATCGGGCGAGAGCCTTGCGGCCAACTGGCTGCGCTGGAGCGCCGTGCGCGAGGAGGAGGCCGGCCTCCGTCAGAAGGCCGACGCCGTGCTCGACAGCCTCAATCTCGGCCATGTCGCCGATCTTCCGGCGGGCGGCCTCTCCGGCGGGCAGAAGAAGCTCCTCGAAATCGGCCGCACCATGATGTCGGACGCGCGGCTCGTGCTTCTCGACGAGCCCGCCGCCGGCGTGAACCGCACGCTCCTGCGCGACATCGAGGCGACGATTCGGCGCCTCAATCGCGAGCACGGCTACACCTTCCTGCTGATCGAGCACGACATGGGCATGATCGAGCGCCTGTGCGGCCATGTCGTCTGCATGGCGGAGGGCCGTGTGCTCATCCAGGGGGCGTTCGACGCCGTGCGCAACGAGCCGCGCGTGCTCGAAGCCTATCTGGGCGAGCGCGCGCCCGCGGACGCCGGCGCATGAGCGCGCTGCTCTCGGTCGAACGCGTCACCGGCGGCTACGGCGACGCCGACATCATCTTCGACGTGTCTATGACCGTCGGGCGCGGCGAGATCGTCGTCATCGTCGGCCCGAACGGCGCCGGCAAGTCGACCGCGATGAAGGCGGTGATCGGCCTGCTGAGGATGCGCCACGGCCATGTCTGGTTCGACGGCGCGCCGATCGCCGGATGGGGGGCGGACCGCATCGTCCGCCACGGGGTCGGCTTCGTCCCTCAGGTCGACAACGTCTTCCGCGAAATGACGGTCCACGAAAACCTCGAGATGGGCGCCTTCATCCGTCGCGACGGCGTCGCCGCCGCCTTCGAGCGCGTCTACGCCCTGTTCCCCGACCTCGCCCTCAAGCGGCGCGAGCTGGCCGGGCGGCTCTCCGGCGGTCAGCGTCAGATGGTGGCGATGGGGCGGGCGCTCATGCTCGATCCGCGGCTCCTGCTGCTCGACGAACCCACCGCCGGCCTCAGCCCGCTCTACATGGAGCGCATCTTCGAGATCATCCGCGACATCCGCGCCGCCGGCGTGTCCGTGATGCTCGTCGAGCAGCATGCGCGCCAGGCGCTCGCGCTGGCGGACAGGGGCTACGTGCTGGCCGCGGGGCGCAACCGGCGCGAAGGCACCGGCGTTGCGTTGCTTGAAGATCCTGAAATCGCCCAGCTCTTTCTTGGAGGATGACCGCCATGAACCGCCTTTTCGACTGGGCCGTTGAACTCTGGGATCGGCTGCGCCGCATGGCGGGGTTCGATCGGCTGACGAAGTCGAAACGCTCCGCCGATCTCGCCGACAGCGGACGCATCCGCCGCATCCTCTACTTCGTGCGGCCGCTCGTCGCCCTGGTCGTGATCGTCTACATCGTGGCGCTTGTTTCGCGCCTGACGGTCATCAACGGCGACGATCTGGGGTATCCTCAGGTCGTGCTGACCGCCGATCGCCCCGCCGTCTCGCCCGGCGCCGAGGCTCCGGGGGGAGGGTGCGGCGACAGCGCCGTCGCCGCGATGAGCGGCTACATCCTCGACGTGCTGGTGAACCAGAACACCTGGGCGCCGGCAGACCCGCAGTACAAGATCGGCTGGCTCGGGATCGCGGGCTTCGCGGCGGGGCCGTTCTTCGACAACAAGGCCAGTTTCCAGATCGGCGCGCTGAGGGCGGTGCGGCGCATGTCGATCGAGATGGTCGACATCCTCGGCCGCGCGCGCGGCACCTCCGCCGCCGACGTCGATCTGCAGGACGCCCGCAGCTCGGTGCAGTGGAACGAGCGATCCTGGATCGTGAACCCGTTCGATTCGCGACTGCCGCTGATCTCGACGGCCGCGGGCACGTCCTTCCGCTCCGCCATCGACAATTTCAAGGCGTACAACGTCAAGCTCCGCAACTGCGACGCGCTCTACGACAGCCGCAGCGACAACCTGTTCCAGCTTCTGGATCGCATCGCGAACGAGATCGGCGGCATGACCGACCAGCTCGCCAGCCGCAGCAAGGGCGACGCGTGGGACGTCCAGCAGAAGGCCATGGTTCCCGCCACGGGCAACAACCTCGGCTTCTTCGACTTCCGCGCCGACAACCTGTTCTACGAGGCGCATGGCCTCATGTGGGCCTATCACGGCTATCTCCAGGCCGTCCGGTCGGACTTCAGCACGGTCATCCGCGACGCCAACCTCGCCCAGATCTGGGACCGCATGGAGGCCCATGTCGCAGAGAGCGCGTCGCTGGAGCCCCTCATCGTCTCCAACGGCCGCGAGGACAGCATCTTCACGCCCGACCACCTGTCGGCCATGGCGGCCAACATGCTGCGCGCCCGCGCCAACATGGTGGAGATCCGCGAGGTCCTGAACCGTTGACGACCGCCGCGCGATGACGCTCCTCGACTTCGTCAACTTCCACATCGTCCCCGGCCTGGTGCTGGGGTCGATCTATGCGCTCGGGGCCATCGGCGTGACGCTGGTCTTCGGCGTGATGCGGTACGCCCATCTCGCCCATGGCGACCTCGCCACGCTCGGCGCCTTCATCGCGCTGGCGGTGGTGTGGACGACGGGACTTAACCCATGGTTCGGCCTGCCGGTCGCCATGGCGCTCGCCGCCGGCGTCGCCATCGGCGCGGATCGACTGTTCTACGCGCACCTGCGCCGCCGCCCGCTGATCCTCACCGTCATCGCCTCCCTCGGCGTCGCGCTGATGCTGCGCTCACTGGTGCAGATGGGCTTCGGCGTCGACAGCCAGAGCTACGCCCGCGGCATCGTGCGCCCGGACGACTATTTCGGCGTGCGCCTGCGCGATCGGGAGATCCTGACGCTTCTGGCCGCCGGGCTGCTCGTCCTGTCGCTGACGCTCTTTCTGGCGCGCACGCGGCTCGGCAAGGCGATGCGCGCCATGTCCGACAATCCCGACCTCGCGCGTCTCTCCGGCGTCGACACGGGCGTCGTCACCGCGCTGACCTGGGGGATCGTCGGCGCGCTCGCGGCTGCGGCGGGTTTCTTTCTCGGGCTCAACACCGAGCTGCGCTCGATGATGGGCTGGCACCTGTTGCTGCCGATGTTCGCCGCGGCGATTCTCGGCGGCGTCGGGAGGGTCGAGGGCGCGCTTGTCGGCGGGCTCGTCCTGGGGGTGCTGGAGGAATGCGCGGTGCTCGTGATCCCGGCGCAGTACAAGTCCGCCTTGGCCTTCGCGGTGCTCCTGCTGATGCTGAGCGTGCGGCCGACCGGGCTCTTCAGGGGGAAGCTGCTATGAAATGGAGCGGTTTCCGCGAGGCCCGCTTGCCCGGCCGGGGCGCCGGCGTCTTCGCGCGCATCGGCGGCGAGGGGCCGCCGCTGCTGCTGCTGCATGGCTTTCCGCAGACGCACGAGGCGTGGCGTCTGCTCGCGCCGCGTCTCGCCCGGCGCTTCACGGTGGTCGCCGCCGACCTCCGGGGCTACGGCCGCTCCGACGCGCCGCCGGACGATCCCGATCATCAGACCTACGCCAAGCGCGCCATGGCCGCAGACATGGTCGAGGCGATGCGGTCGCTCGGTTTCGGGCGCTTCTCGGTCGCCGGCCATGACCGCGGGGCCCGGGTCGCCTACAGGCTGGCGCTCGACTGGCCGGCCGCGGTGGAGCGCCTCGCCGTGCTCGAGATCGCGCCCACCGCGATGTACTGGCGCGCCTTCTCTGCGGAGATGGCGCTGAAGGCGTGGCACTGGCCGTTCCTCGCCCAGAAGCCGCCTACGCCTGAGCGGCTTATCGGCGCCGACCCGGTCTTCTTTCTCGAGACGCTGCTGCGGGACTGGTCGAAAGCGAAGGATCTCTCCGCCTTCGACGGCGCGCTCGACGCCTACCGCGAAGCCTTCGCGCCGGCCGAGCGCATCGCCGCCTTCTGCGCGGACTACCGCGCCGGCGCGGGCCCCGACCGCGCCCATGACGAGGCCGATCTGGCGGCCGGCCGGCGCATCGCCGCTCCCGTGCTGCTGATCTGCGGGGAGCGCGGCTTTCCTGCGGCTAGCGGCGACCCCGCGGCGCATTGGGCCGGCTTCACGCAGGATTTCCGATGCAGGACGGTCGACTGCGGGCATTTTCCCGCAGAGGAGGCCCCCGACGAGACCTTCGCGGCGCTGGATGCGTTCTTCGGCGGGACGGCCTGATGGAGTGGATCGGGCTCGCTACCTACGCCAGCCAGCTCGCCGTGTTCATGGGCGTCTATGCGATTCTGGCGCTGGGCCTGAACATCCAGTGGGGCTTCGCGGGCCTGTTCAACGCCGGCGTCGCGGGGTTCTTCGCCGTCGGCGCCTACGCCTCGGCGATCTTCACCTCCGCGGCGGACCCTTCGCGGATCGGCGGCTTCGAACTGCCCGCGCCGCTTGGCTGGCTGGCGGCGATGGTCTTCGCCGGGCTGGTCGCGTGGCCCATCGGGCGGGTCTGCCTGCGCCTGCGTTCGGACTATCTCGCAATCGCCACCATCGGCGTGGCCGAGATCATCCGTCTCGTCGCCCGGTCCGAAGGCTGGCTCACCGGCGCAGCCTCGGGCATCGCCAACCTGCCGCGACCGCTCGCCGGGCCCGGCGGCAGCGCCGCGGCGGCGCTCGAGGGCAACCTCGGCTATCTCGCCATCGTGCTGGCGTTGCTTCTCGTCGCCTATCTCGCGGTCGAGCGTCAGCTGCGCGCGCCCTGGGGGCGGATGATGCGCGGGATCCGCGACAACGAAGTCGCCGCCCGCGCCATGGGCAAGAACGTCGAGGCGCGACGGATGGAGGCCTTCGTCTTCGGGGCCGCGCTGATGGGTCTCGGCGGCGCGCTCTTCGCCCATTTCAACCGCTCGATCACGCCGGAGGCCATCGACCCGATGGTCGCGACCTTCCTCGTCTGGATCATGCTGATCCTGGGCGGCTCGGGGAACAATCGCGGCGCGATCCTCGGCGTGGTCGTCGTCTGGTCGATCTGGTCGATGAGCGAGATGCTGACCGACCGTCTGCCGGCGGAATACGCCATCCAGGCCAAGTATCTGCGCGTCTTCCTGATCGGGCTGGCGCTCCAGCTCGTGCTGCGGTTCCGCCCCGATGGCCTGCTGCCGGAGCGTCCGCCGAAGGGGTGAGGCGCGCGGCCGGTCGGGAGCCGCGCGCCGCAGGGACGTTCCGGAGCGGCCCTCAGGCGCGGCCGTAGATGTCGGGCCACTCGCGCTCCTCCGCGTCCGGAAGGGCGAAGCGCGTGGCGTAGGAGAAGACGATGGGCAGTCCGGCCGTCTGGGCGTCGAAGCTGCGCCGGCCCTGCATCGCCGCCAGCACCTGATCGTGCTCCCACTCAAGCACGAATGCGCTCAGCTCCGCGATGCGCTCCACGCGGACGCAGCCGGAGGACAGGGCGCGCCGCTCCCGCTCGAAGAGCTTCGGCTTGTTGGTGCCGTGCAGATAGATCGTCCCGCCCTCGTCGAAGCGAATGGCGGCGAGGCCGAGCGGGTTGCCCGGGCCAGCGGGGCGCACGCCGTCCTCGTAGAGGCCCTCGCGCACCATGCGGGGCGTCGGCCGCCAGGTCGGGCGGAACCGCACCACGCCGGACCGGACCTCGCCGATGGGCGAGGGCGTCCGGGGAGCACCGACGATGGCGCGGCTGGTGAGCACCGGCTCGCCGTCCTGAAAGGCGACGACGTCGAAGCTCGGCACGTTGACCAGCACCGCCTTGCCCGCCGCCGGCGGGGTCCAGTTCAGGCCCATGGCGGAGAGGCGCTCGGCGTAGGTGGGCGGTTTCGGCGGTGGCGGCGCTGCGACGACCGGCGCAGGGGCGGGGGCCGGGGTCTGAGCGCAGGCTGAACAGGCTGCGGCCGCGGCGCCGGCGATAAGGACGCGCCGGGTGAGAACGGAATGAGACATCTGGACACTCGCTCAACTGAACACTGAGCGGAAGCTGGCGGGCCGAGGTTGACATCTTCTTGCCCGGAACGGCGTGCTGCAGCCCCGAAGATCACGACTGTTGCCTGCGGGAGACTCGCGCAGAATGACCGAGAAATGACTTCAACATATTGATTGGTTTTACTAAAGTATCGGCATCGGCCTTTGCTTCGGCGCCGGCGCGGCCTCAGAGCAACAGGAGGCGCGCGACGACCTTCCAGAGCTCCCGGAACGGAAGCTGCGTCGCGCCCGCAACCAGCAGCGGCAGGAGCGCCGCGGCGCCGAGCGGCGCGATGGCCGAGCGGCTGAACGGCAGGGTCGAGAGTTTCGCGGCGGCGGCGTAGATCTTCGACGGGTCCGAGGGCGCGTCGCCTTCAAGTTCGGCGTCCTGCTCCGGCGCCGCGATGTTGGCGCCGAGCGCATCGCGCTCGGCCTTGCGGAAATGGAGCGTGGCGCGCGCCGCCGCCGCAAGGCGCGTCTCCTCCTTGAGGCGTCGGAGCGGGGGCGAGAAGAATGCGAGCGGCGTGGCGAAGAGGGCCACCACGATCCCCAGCCACACGGTCATGATCCAGCCGTAGGTCTCGATCGCCAGCGCGTCTCCGCCCATGGCGCGCGCCATCGCGGCGGCGAGGATCGAACTCATCGCAAAGACGAGCGCGGCGAAGACGTTGGGATACTGGCCGATGAAGCCCAGGCCGCCGAAGCCGTCGGGATGGGTCGCGACGAGCCGCAGCTTCAGCCGCGACAGGTCGCGCAGCAGCAGCGCCCAGACGAGATGACGCCACAACCAGCGCAGCAGGAGAAAGCCGACCAGCGGGCTGCTCACGCAGGCCGCCCACCAGCCTGCGGCCGTCAGCGCCGCGCCGCCGGCGTCGACGCTAACGATCCAGGACGGTTCGGCGCGCGCCAGCACGTTCCACGCGGCCGCCGCAGAGCCCGCCGCCGCGAGCGCGAGGCAGATCGCGCCGGCCATCGCGCTTCGGGCGCGGTCGACCGCCCGCACGATGGCGACGGCGGCGGCGGGCACGGAGTCCGGCGCCAGAAGCGGCGCGTCGGCGAGGTGACGCAGATGTCCCCGCAGCTTCGCGTCGGTCGAGGCGCCCATCATCGTCAGCACGCCGACGGCGAGGGCGAACCGGCAGAACGCGCCCGCATCGGCAAGAAAGGGATGCGACGCGAGTGGCCCCCATGCCGCGCCGCCGAGCGCCGCCAGCACGAGAGGAACGCCCCAGGCCAGCGCGACCAGCGCCAGAGCGCGGCGCGGCGCCTTGTGCGCGAGCGCCGCCATGACGCCGAGACGTCGGACCAGCGGTTCGAGCGCGAGGTCGCCCGTCACGCTGAAGCCGTCCACCGCGCGCCGCAGCGCCGCCGTGCGATCCTGACCCGTCATGGATCGCGCTCCGCCCTGGCTGCGTCGGTATCCGCGCCGCTTGCCGTCATTGCTCCCCCGAGCGAAGCCGCGTCGCGGCCATCCCTGCGCCGACTGGTGGGCGGCGTGGTCGACGATACGAAGAACCCCGCGGCGCCGTCATGGTCGCATCGTCGCAGGCGGCTACCCAGAGCGGACCGACCGCAGGACGCGCCGCCCGAAGCGGGACGCGGCGCGCAAGGGTTGCGTCGATGCGCTCCGCGACGCCGGCGTGCGTGGGGCGTAGAGTCCAAGCGGTAGGTTCAGCTTTGCGATCTGGCTGGCGCGGGAGACACTTCCAGAGTGTCGACTGACGCCGGGAGACGCGCGTCGACTGGATCGCCCGCCTGTCATTCCCGTCCCCCGCGCCTACCTGGCCGGTTCGGGCGGCGTAGGGCGGAAACGGAAGGGAGAGTTCGACAGATGAGAGCAGAGTTCAGCCTTGCAGCCTTCGCCATGGCGGCGGCGCTCGTCGCCACCGGCTCGCTGGCGCAACAGGGAACGGAGGAGCGGCAGCCAAACATACTCGTGATCTGGGGCGACGACATCGGCCAGTCCAACATCTCCGCCTACACGATGGGATTGATGGGCTATCGCACGACCAACATCGACCGCATCGCGGCGGAGGGCATGATCTTCACCGACTATTACGGCGAGCAGTCCTGCACGGCGGGCCGGTCGTCCTTCATCATGGGCCAGTCGGTGTTCCGCACCGGCCTGTCGAAGGTCGGACTTCCCGGCGCGGAAGAGGGCATGCAGATCGAGGACCCGACGATCGCCGGCATGCTCAAGGGCGAGGGCTACGCCACCGGCCAGTTCGGGAAGAACCACCTTGGCGACCGGGACGAGCATCTGCCGACCAACCACGGCTTCGACGAGTTCTTCGGCAACCTCTACCACCTCAACGCTGAAGAGGAGCCGGAGAACGAGGATTATCCGCGCGACATGGTCGTCGGGCCAAACGGCGAGACCTTCCTCGACCGCTTCGGCCCGCGCGGCGTGCTGCATACGACGGCGGTCTACGGCGCCGACGGGATCGAGCAGCAGATCGAGGACACTGGCCCGCTGACCCGCAAGCGCATGGAGACGGTGGACGACGAGACCTCCGACGCCGCCATCGCCTTCATGGAGGAGCAGACGGCCGCAGGCGTCCCCTGGTTCGTCTGGTGGAGCGGCACGCGGATGCACTTCCGCACCCACGTCAAGGATGAGATGCGGCCGATCGCCGACGCCCTCTACGACGGCGCTCGCGCAGACGAATACACCGCCGGCATGATCGAGCACGACATGCATATCGGCAAGTTTCTCGACAAGCTCGACGAGCTGGGCATCGCCGACAACACCATCGTGTTCTATTCGACGGACAACGGACCGCACATGAACACGTGGCCCGACGCCGCCATGACGCCTTTCTGGGGCGAGAAGAACACACAGTGGGAGGGCGGCTGGCGGGTGCCGGCCATGGTCCGCTGGCCCGGCCGCATCGCCGAGGGCTCGGTCAGCAACGAGATCGTGCACCACATGGACTGGATGCCGACCTTCCTCGCCGCAGCCGGCAATGAGACGGTCAAGGAGGATCTGCTCGGCGGCGTCACGGTCGAGGAAATGGGCGGGCGCCAGTACCGCGTGCATCTCGACGGCTACAACATTCTGCCGATGCTGACCGGCGAGACCGACGAGAGCCCGCGCAAGGAGATCTTCTATTTCACCGACGACGGCGACCTCGCGGCGCTCCGCTACGAGAACTGGAAGCTGACCTTCCTCGAGCAGAAGGAATGGGCCACGTTCCGCGCCTGGATGGAGCCGCTGACGCCGCTGCGCGTGCCGCTCATGACCCATCTGCGCCGCGACCCCTACGAGCGGGCCTATCGGACCTCCAACACCTATTACGACTGGCTGCTCGACCACGCCTTCATGCTGGTGCCCGCTCAGGCCTATGTGGGGCAGTTTCTCGCCACCTTCGCGGAGTACCCGCCGCGGCAGGAGGCTGCGACCTTCAGCCTCGACAAGGTGATGGAGACGCTCTCCGGCGGCGCCGGAGCGCGTTGACCGGCAGGGTCGTATGAAACCGGAACGCGCGGCGCCCGCGCGTTCCATCCTTGAGCAGATGAGGACGCACATGCGCCACGCACTCGCCCTCGCCGCGGCGCTCGTTGCGGTGCAGGCCGCCGCCGATCCGCTGCCGTCCTGGCGCGGCGGCGCCGCCAAGACGCGCATCGCCGAATTCGTGGAGCGGGTGACGGCGCCCGGCTCGTCGGACTATGTGACGCCCGAGGCCCGCATCGCGGTCTTCGACAAC
>CAYGUQ010000024.1:4390-20711 GCA_964352995.1 uncultured Rhodobacterales bacterium | reverse complement strand
GATGGCCACCGACGCCAGCATCGCGCCCTCGACCGTCTCGCCGAGATAGATCGGGTGGACCAGATGCAGCGCGTCGCCTTCGATCCAGTGCATCGGCCGGCCGTCGAGCACGAACTGCATGACCTGGTCCAGGAGGGCGGGGCGGCGCCAACGCTGGGGATCGTCGAGAAGGATCGGCCTTCCGCGATAGTCGAGGAGCGCGGCGCCCAGCGTGCGGGCGCCGGCGAGGCTGATGGATCGCAGGTGCGGCAGCACGACGCGGTCTAGATCCTGCCCGGTCAGCGCGCCGACCATGATCGAGCTCTGCGCCGAGCCGCCAAGGGCGTCGTCGACGGCGTTGAAGCGCGCCTGCATCAGTTCGAGCTTGGCCGAGAGACGCAGGCGCAGCGTCTCGGTCAGGGTGTCGATCTGCTGCAGGTGGGCGCGCCACGCGGCCGTCGCCCAGAGCACGAGGCAGCAGGCGAGCATCAGCGGCATGACCCGCAGCATCACCTTCGTGCGCAGCGAAGACCGTGCGGGATCGCTCATCTGGCGGGGACCGGGCCGGGATGTGCGCGGCCCTGCGCGTCGAAGGACACGAGCATGAAGTCCGCAGCGTCGAGAGCCTCGTGACGCGTCGGCGTGAACGCCGGCGCATAGCGCCGCACCAGCCCGTCATAGGGCGGAAGGTGCTCAAGCGCCTCTCGCACGCTGGGGTAGGCGCCCGACGCGTGCAGCTCCAGCCCCAGCGCCAGCAACCGCATCGCGTCATAGCCGTGGGCGAAGCCGACGGGCACCGGCACGTCCGCCGGCTCGCATACGCTCCTGAGCCGGCACGCCACGGCCAGTACCTGTGCGGCGAGCTCCGGACTGTGCGCCGTGTCGAAGGTGAAGGTCTGCAGGACGCCGAGGTCGACGCCCTCTATCGCGGCCGCGGCCTTCCCGAACTCTGCGCTCGCCGCCACGCCCCAGTGCATGAGGACGCGCGGGCGCTTCCCGACGGGCAACCTGGCGACCTCGCTCAGCAGGGCGAGGCCGGGGACGGGTTGACCGACGAAGATCACCGCGTCGGGCTGGGAGGTCAGCACGCGGCGGACAGCCAGGACGGCGTCCTCGCCGCCATGCCCGAACCAGCCGGTGGAGACGACCGCGGCGCGCTGGTCGGCCGCGGCCGCGGCGTTGAGCCCGTCGCTGTTGGACTGACCCCAGGGCGTGTTCTCCAGCAGAAGCCCGATGCGCTTCGCCCCGCCGTCGATCGCAGCGCCGAACAGGAATCCTGCGGCGTCCGCGTCGCGGACCGAGACGCGGAAGGCGGGATTGGGCTCGTAGCCGTTGTCGACGATCCCCGTCGCCGCGGCCCATGGCGAGATGAGCGGCACGCCCGCCTCGGCAAGGCGCGGAAGCTGCGCCAGCGCCACGGGCGAGTGGGCGCCGTTCAGCAGCGCGACGACGCCGCGCTCGACAAGATGATGGTCGAGATGGTCCACGCCCCGGCTCGGGTTGCCTCGGTGGTCGGTGACGACGAGCTCCAGCGGCCTGCCGCCCACGCCGCCGGCGGCGTTGATCTCGTCGATCGCGGCCTCCATGCCGATCCGCAGGGCCTCGGAGCTGTCCTTGAGGTAGCCGCTGAAGTCCGCATCGAGGCCGACGGCGATCGGAGCCTCGTCGGCTGCCGCCGCCGCCATGATCGACGCTCCGAGCGCCAGGCCCATCGCGGTCAAGGCCAGGTTCCTGCTTATGCCAGTCATGCTGCGTCCCATTTCAGCCAGTTCGCCGCAAAGCGGAGATAGAAAGAGAATCAGCCAGTCTTTTCAAAGGGGTCGCCATGGGGCGACATCCAGTCGGCCGGTTCCTCCGTCGACATCCAGTCGGCCGGCTCCTCGGTGGACATCCAGTCCGTCGACTCCTCGGTCGACATCCATTCGGCGCCCGTCGCGGCGTCCGGCGCGTCGTCGAGCGGGAGCGGGCCGTCGAATGTGAGCACGGCGCCGCTCGCCTGGGAGACGATGAAGAAGGCGACCACCTCCCGCAGCTCCTCCACGCTGCGCGCAAGTTCGGCGGCGGTGGCCCCGTTCTGGCCGGCGATGTCGATGTTGCGCGCGGCGGCGTCGGCGACCGACTTGATCTCGCCGACGATCTCCTGCGCGGCGTCGGTTTGGCCGCGGATCGAGCTGCGGATGTTGTCGACCTTGGCCGACGCCTCGGCGACCGCCTGCGAGATGCCGGTAAGCGCCTCGCGCGCCTTGCCGAACAGCCGCGCGCCGGTGCTGACGCGCTCCTTGCTCTCCACGATCAGGCGTTCGATCGTCTTCGCCGCGTCCGCCGAGCGCGTCGCGAGCGCCCGCACCTCCTGCGCCACGACGGCGAAGCCGCGGCCGGCCTCGCCCGCCCGCGCCGCCTCGACGGCGGCGTTCAGCGCGAGCAGGTTGGTCTGGAACGCGATCTCGTCGATGAGGCGCGTGATGTCGCCGATGCGGGTGGCGCTGTCGGCGATGGCGGTCATGGCGGCGTCGGTCTCGACGATCACCGCCCGTCCGCCCTCGGCGCGACGCTCCGCCTCCTGCGCCAGCGCCGCGGCGCTGTCGGCGTCGCCGGCGTTCGCGGTGATGGCGCGGCTGACCTCCTCCAGCGCGCGGGACGCGCTGCGGATCGCGACGTCCTGCGACTCCGCCCCGCTCTGAAGTTCGAGCGACTTGTCGGCCAGCGCCTCAGTCGTGCTCTGGACCGCGCTCGCGACGCCGTTGATCCGGTGCACCACCTTCTCGAACGTCTCGATCGAGGAGTTGAGGCTGTCCTTGAGCGACGCGAACTCGCCTTCGTAGTCTCCCGTCAGCTTGAAGGTCACGTCGCCGGCGACGAGCGCCTGAACGGCGCCGTCGATGTCGGCGAAAAGTTCCGCCATCGTGTCGAGCAGCGCGTTCATGTCGCGAGCGACGTTGATCAGGAACTCCTGGCGGACCTCGTCCTGATTCACGTTCAGGTCGACGCGCGAATAGATGTCGCCGCGCTTGAAGCCTGCGATCAGGTCTCCGATGCGCTGCTCAAGCAGCGCCTCCTGAGTCGCGTCGACGAACTCCGCGAGGTAGCCGGCCCTCTCGCCCTGCGAATCGACGACGAGGGTGACGTTCGCCTCGATGACGCAATCGTCCCAGTCGAGGCGGACGGAGCGGGCGTTTCGCCGACCCTGCTGGCCGCCCTCGAGCACCTTCTCGCGCAGGAAGTCGAAGAGATCCGACGCGCAGGGCTCCGCTGGGTCGTATCCGGTGTGGCGCTGAAAGCTCTCGGCGCGTCGGCGCGACAACGTCGCGAAGGCCGTGCTGCCGAGGATGAGCTTGCCGTCCGCGTCGAACGCCGCGACGCCCGCGCGGCTGGAGACGACCGCCCCCGTCATCAGCGACGCGTCCGACACGGCCCGGCGCAGCCGCGTATGGAAGTCGCCCTCGCCCCTGCCGACGGCGCGCTCGTGATCCTCGACGAACCGTTTCGCCTCCCGCCGCAGGCGCGCGTGGGCATGGAGCGTGGCCGGCAGCGCCAGTCCGAGCGCGGCAAGCGCTCCGATAGCGACCGTCGCAGGCCAGCCGGAAGCCTCGCCCATCGCATCCTGACCGAAGCCCGCCGCCGCGGGGAAGCCGAGGCTGGCCGCAAGCAGCGCGAGCGCCGGCGCCAGAACCGCAGCCGACATCGCCGCAGCGACGCCGCGCGAAGCGAAGACGTCGATCAGGTCGATGCGCCGCACCCTGTCGCCGATGACAGCCATGTCAGGAAACCAGCGCCGCGAGACGATCCATGTCGATGGGCTTGGTGAGGTAGTGGTCCGCGCCCAGCATCAGCCCGTCGGCGATGTCGTTGCGGTCGACGCGGGCGGAGACGAAGATGAAGGTCAGGTCGTTCGGCCCGAGACCGAGGGAGTTCAGCTTCTGCTTGAGCGCCAGTCCGTTCATGACGGGCATGTTCACGTCGCAGCAGACGAACTGGGGACGATGCTCCAGGATCGCCGCGAGGCCCTGCTCGCCGTTGACGGCGGTCACCACCGAGTGACCCAGATCCTCGAGCTCCTCGGCGATCATGCTGCGCAACGCGCTCTCATCCTCGATCACCACAATTTTCGCCATGTCCGACTCCTGCCTCGATTCAAGCTGACGCCTCGCCTACCTGCCCAGACCGCACTCAAAAAAAAATTAATCGCCGCCCCGGTTTCCCGCGATGTGCGGTTCGACCGCGGCGCTGGCGGGGTCCGGAGCCGCGCCGCCACGTCAAGCAATCGTTATCGACATCCGAATATTCGGTTCCGATCCCACTGTCTTGACGGAGAGGACGACATGGACCGGCGACTCTTTCTTCTTGGTCTCGCAACGACCATCGGCGCAGGCGAGAGCCTCGCGTCGCAGGACGGCAGGCCCGTGCTCACGCTCGGCGCGGCGGAGAGCGGCCAGACGAACCTCTCGCTCGCCGATCTCGACGCGATGGCGCAGACCGAACTGCGCACCACCACGCCCTGGACCGAGGGCGTCGTGAGCTGGTCCGGCCCGCGCATGCTCGATCTGCTGCGCGCGCAGGGCATGGGCGCGGCCGAGACGGTGCTGGCGGTCGCGATCAACGACTACGCCGCGCGCATCCCGATGGCCGAGCTTGAGCGGCTCGACCCGATTCTCGCCACGCGCCTGAACGGAGAGATCCTGTCGCGCCGCGAGAAGGGGCCGGTCTTCGTGATGTTCGACTTCGACCGGCTGTCGGCGACCGACCACGAGATCGCGAGGAACTACGCCGTCTGGCAGCTCGTCAGGCTGGAGGCGGTCTGACAGCCTGCGCCGAAACGCCGTTTCGGCGCAGGTTCTGAGACGTCGCGGCCGCCGCTTCAGGCGGCCGCCTGCTCCGCGGCGACGATCCCGGTCGGGAACGCCGCGACGAAGGTGGAGCCCTCGCCGACCCGGCTGCGCACGTCGATCCGGCCGCCATGCAGCGCGAGGAAATGCGAGATCAGGTGCAGGCCGAGCCCGGTTCCGGGCCGGCCAGACGCCGTCGAAGCGCGGAAGAAGCGCTGGAACAGCTGCCCCAGCTCGTCGTCGGGGATGCCGACGCCAGTGTCCGTCACCTCGATGCGGAACTCCCCGGCGGCCTCGTCGCGCCGCGTCTCGATCCGGATGCGCCCGCCCTCGTCGGAATACTTCGCCGCGTTGGACAGCAGGTTCGAGACGACCTGGCGCAGCAGGATCGGGTCGCAGACCGCCTCGTCGCATTCCGCGGCGAAGGAGGTTTCGACGACGCGCTCGGGATTGATCTCGGCCGTCGCGGCGGCGAGCTCGGCGCAGAGCGCGTTCAGCGCAACGGGTTGGGGGCGGCACTCGATCTGGCCGTCCTCGTAGCGCGCGGCGGTCAGCACGCTCTCGATGAGCTCGATCAGCCGGCGGACCGACACGTGGATGTCGCCGCAGCGCTCCTGGAAATAGGCCGCCTGCTCGGGCGGCAGGTCGCGGCCGGCGCGGCGCGCAAGCTGGCGCGCGCGGCCGTCCATGATGCTGAGCGGCGTGCGGAACTCGTGGCTCACCATGGCCACGAACTGCCGCTGAAGCCGCGAGTTGGCCTGCTCGCTCTCGAGCCGCTCGGCGAGCGCCGAGGCGTCGGCCGCGCTTTGCGCCGCGCGGCGTTCCGCTTCGAGCAGTTCGGTGACGTCGCTGTTGACGCCGATCATCCGGATCGGCGCGCCGCGCGCGTCGCGCGTCGCCTCGGCGCGCGAGCGCCACCAGCGCCACGAACCGTCGCCATGGCGGATGCGATAGGTGACGTCGTAGATCGCGTCGTCGCGCAGCAGCGCCTCGACCGCGGCCTGCACCGCGGGTCGGTCCTCGGGATGGATGCGCGACTGCCAGATGCTCCCATTGCCCTCCGACTTCGCCAGAGGCTTGATGCGGGCGTTGGGCCAGCCGTGCCCGTCGCCGCCGTTCTCGGCGATCTCCTCCCCGGTGAGCCCGAGCAGGCGCAGGTAGCGGGGGCTGCGGAAGACGCGATTGGTCCTCATGTCCCAGTCGAAGACGCACTCGGACGCGGCCTCGATGGCCTTCACGTAGCGCCGCTCGCTCTGGGCCAGCGAATCGATCCGCCGCGCGGTGATGACGAAGAGCGCCAGGGCGGAGGCCACGAAGCCTGTCGCCGAGAGCGCGAGCCGGTTCCACGCCAGCGTCAGGGCCGCGTCGATCTCCGTCGAGCGCCGGGACTTGTAGTGCGCCATGGCGGAGTCGAGGGCGTAGAAGCTTGCGGCCGTCTCGCGCGACCGTGTCGCGAGCGAGGCGAACCGGTCCGGCGACGCCGCGGCCGCGACGAGTTCGTCGCCGTAGTCGACGAGGGACGAGAGATCCGCCTGCAGCGCCGTCCAGTCGGCGAGGTCCTCCAGCAGGCCGGCGCGATACTTCGACTGCTTGCCTTCGCTGGAATGCCACCAGTCGCGGCGCACGAACAGCGCGTCGAGGCGGTCGCTCATGGCGTAGAAGTCGCTCTCCTCGCCCGTCCGCGCGTAGCGTTCGGCGGCGAGCGCGAGATTCATCGCCTCTCCGTTGGTCCGCATCGCGGCGCTGCCGGTGTTGTCGGCGGTCATCTCGGCGAGGTCGATCGAGAGCTGCGCGACGTCGCCGAAGGAACGCCATGTCGCCACGGCGCAGAGGACGACCACGGCGGTCGCCATCATCAGGTGAGGCGAGCGCTGGAATACGGCGAGGATCGCGCGCAATGCGGCTTGCACGTCGATTCCGCCCACACCACGCTCCCTCGGCCGCCGTCGTGGCCGAAGCGTAGGGCGTGGCGCGTTAACCGGAGGTTTCGACGCCTGCTCCGCAAGGACTTGCGGTCATTCCGAGAGGAGTTCTCCGAGCGCCGCGTCGATGGCCGCTGCGTCAACCGGCGACTGCCCGGACCCCGCCATGTGCCCCCAGTCCGTCGCGAGATCGCGATAAACCGCGCCGGGGATCAGCGCCGCCTCGGCCGCGCAGTCCGCCGGCGTGAAGTAGAGGTCGGTCGTCGCGGTCATGCTCAGCGTGTGCGCCCGCACGGCGCCCAGCGCCCGCCCGAGATCGCCGCCGTCCGCGACGTCGTTCAGGATCCAGGTTCGGATCATCGCTGTCAGATCGCCGGCGTCGCGCGCGGTGAAGAGGGCGTCCCAATAGCGGATCAGCCAGTCGTCGAGGCTCGCAAAGCCCATCTCGCGGAAGCGCTCCGCCTTGAGCCAGGGCTGCGAATAGGCCCAGCCGGCGTAGATGCGCCCCACCGCGCGCAGGCCGCCCGTCGGGGGCGCCGCGCCGCCGTAGCGCGGATCGGCTTCCAGCGCGGCGAGCAGGCTTTCCAGAAACACCCGGTTGTGCGGCGTCGTGCGCGCCGTGCCGCAGAGCAGGAACAGTCGCTCGACGCGCTCCGGCGCGGTCGCCGCCCAGCGCGCCGCCTGCTGCGCGCCCATCGACCAGCCCACCGCCGCCGCGAGCCGCCCCGTCCCGAATCGGGCGTCCAGCATCATCCGCTGGATCGCCGCATTGTCGGCGTGGGTCACCGGCGGAAAGCCGAGCCCCGCCTGCGGTCCGGCGACGTTGGAGGGCGAGGTCGAGACGCCGTTTCCCAGCATGTTGGGAACCACCACGCACCAGCGCGCCGGGTCCAGCGCCCTGCCGGTGCCGATCAGCCAGGCGTTCTGCTCGTGGGTTCCGCCGAAGCGCGTGGGAAACAGCACGATGTTGTCGCGCGCGGCGCTGGGCTCGCCCCAGACCGCATAGACCAGCCGCGCGCCCGGCAGGGTTCGGCCGCAGGCGAGCCGCAGGTCGGCCTCGAAGCTCTCCAGCCGCATCAGGGCGCGCCCGGGCGCAGGGTCGGCTTCTCCCAGGCGAGATCCGCGACCTCCCTGTCGAGCGGCGCACCCGTGAGCGAATTGGCGTAGTTGGACATGGTCTTGACCGCGAGGCCCAGCACCACCTCCAGCGCCTGGCGCGGCGTCCAGCCCGCGGCGAGGAAGGCGTCGCGCTCGGCCCGCGTCACGCGGCCCTTCGTGCGGACCATCGCCTGCGCGAAGCGCCGCAGCGCCTCGAGCTTCGGGTCCGACAGGGCGGCGCCGTCGCGCAGCGCCTGAACGTCGGCCTCCGCGAGCCCCGCCTTGCGCGCCAGCAGCGTGTGCCACGGCACGCAGTAGGCGCAGTCGTTCTCGACGTTCGCGGCCTGATAGACGACCTGACGCGCGGCGGGGTCGAGAGAGGTCGCGTCGAACAGGCTCCACGCCGTCGCGTAGGCCTCCAGAAGCGCCGGGGCCTGCGCCATGGTGCGTTCGAGGTTGGGGATCATGCCGAAATCGGCCTTCACCGCCGCCAGCGTCTCGCGCGCGGCCTCCGGCGCGTCGGCCTCGTCGAACTGCGGGAACAGGGCCATCAGAAGAACCTCAGATAGCGGTCGCGCTCCCAGTCCGAGACATGGTTGAGATAGGCCAGCCACTCCTGCCGCTTGAAGCCGAGGAAGGCCCCGCGCATCGCCGGGCCGAACACGGCGCCGGGCAGCGGGTCCGCCTCGAAGGCGTCGAGCGCCTCGGCCAGCGTGCGCGGCAGCATCGCGATGCCGCGCCGCTCGCGCTCCGCGTCCGACACGAGATACATGTTGTCGAGGTTGGGAGCGCCGGGGTCGAGCCCTTCCGCGATCCCGTCGAGCCCGGCCGCGAGGCAGAGCGCGGCGCCGAGATAGGGGTTGCAGGCGCTGTCGGCGGCGCGCAGCTCCACCCGGCCGCCGCCCTTGGGGATGCGCATCGCGTTGGTGCGGTTGTTGTCGCCGTAGCATGCGAAAACCGGCGCCCAGGTGAAGCCCGACATCGAGCCCTGCTTCACCAGCCGCTTGTAGCTGTTCACCTGCGGCGCGACGACCGCCATGATCGCCGGCAGATGGCGCAGGATCCCGGCGAGGAACTGGTAGCCGAGCGCCGAGAGCCCGCAGCCGCGCGGGTCGTCGGCCGCCTTGAACAGGTTCTCGCCGGTCTCCGCCGAGGCCAGCGACATGTTGAAATGCGCGCCGGAGCCGGTGCGCTCCCCGAAGGGCTTCGGCATGAAGCAGGCGTAGCCGCCGTGCCGGCGCGCGATGCAGTTCGCCATCATCCTCAGAAGGACGTAGCGGTCGGCCATGGTGCGGGCGTCGGCGTAGGCGAAGTCGATCTCCACCTGGCCGATGCCGTCCTCGTGGTCGAAGCTGTAGACGTCCCAGCCGAGACCGTTCATCGCGTCCACCAGCTCGGTCAGCCAGCCGAAATTGTCGAGCAGCCGGGTGGTGTCGTAGGCGGGCTTGGCGAGGTGCGGCAGGGCCGAGAGCGGCTCCGGCGGCCCCGGCTGGTCGCGGAACACGAAGAACTCCGCCTCCATGCCGAGGTTGAAGGCGAAGCCCATCTCCCGCGCCCGCGCCAGCTGCCGGCCGAGGATGACGCGCGAGCACGCCTCGAACGGCGCGCCCTTCGTCCAGAGGTCGGAATGCATCAGCGCCGTGTCGGGCCGCCAGGGCAGGATGACGACGGAGGCGGGGTCGGGCATCGTCGCCACCTCCTCCTCGTTGATCTCCTGCGGAACGCCGTCGAGGGCGGCGCCGGTGAACATCTCCGAACCGGCGAGCATCTGGGGCAGGTGGTCGATCGGCACGACCTTCGATTTCGAGACGCCGTGCATGTCGACGTAGGAGGCGATCACATACTTGACGCCTTCGGCCTGCAGCCGCGCGCGCAGGCCGCTATCGTCGGCATGGGCCATGCCGGTCTCCTTCGCTCAGGTTTTCGTTGGGGGAGGCGGGCTGGAGCGGCCGCCCGGCGGGGCGCCGTCCGCGGCGCGGAAGGGCGCATGCGGCGCCCTTCCGCCAGGCGGGATCATTCGAGGCGGTTGCGCTCGTAGGAATGCGTCTCGTGCTTGGCGCCGTGGTAGATGGCGGCGACGCAGACCACGACCGACAGCAGCAGGAAGAGGCCGGGCGTGACGCCGCCGGCCCCGGTGAAGATGGCGGTCGCGCCTTCCCAGGCGGTGATGGGCGAACCCATGGCGATGCTCCTTCGGTTTGTGAGGTGAGGGGGGGCCGGCCGGGGCTGGCCGGCCGGGCTCTTTCAGGGGCGGGCGCCCGACCGCGAGGCCGCGGCTCACCCGGCGCGGGTCACTCGGCCGGCGTGGCCGCCCGGCCTGCGGGAAGGGCGTCGAACCAGCCGTCCGGGTAGGCGGCGACCGGCACCTTGGCCTTGTCCATGCCCATCAGCTCGGCCTTCTCGGGGATCCGCAGCGCGCCCATCAGCTTCATGACGTAGGAGATGCCGAAGCCTGGCACGAAGCCGAGCAGCGCCATGCACGCCGCGCCGATCAGCTGGCCCATGAAGTTGGTGTCGGGCGCGCCCTCGGGGGTGTTCGGATAGCCGGCGGCGAACACGCCGAAGGCCAGCACGCCGAACAGCCCGCCGCCGCCATGGACGGCGACCGCGCCCACCGCGTCGTCGATGCGGAACTTAACCAGCAGCTTGTCGATCTGCGGCACGATCGCGCCGCCCGCGACGCCGAGCAGGAAGGCTAGCGGCGGATAGTAGAGGTCGAGGCCCGGGGCCGCCGCGAAGATGCCGGCCAGCGCGCCCGACATCATCCAGAACGGGTCGCGGGTGGCGATCCAGCCGCCCATGATGCCGCCGGCGAAGCACATCAGCGTGTTGAAGGACACCGCCGAAAGCGTGGTCGGGTTGCCGAAGATCGAGACCCACTGGCCGTTGCCGGCGTAGATGATGCAGCCGCCGAGGAAGCCGAAGAAGCCGACGATCAGCAGCATCAGCCCGAACACCGCGAAGGGCAGGTTGTGGGGGCTGAGGTCGTTCGCCGAGCCGTCCGGATTGAACTTGCCGATGCGCGGCCCGAGGTTGATGAGCACGCCCAGCGCGAAGAAGCCCGCGATCATGTGCACGCAGCCCGCTGCGCCGAAATCGTGCCAGCCCCACTCGGTGAGCAGCCAGCCGCTCCCGTGCCAAGCCCAGGACGCGCCGAGGATCCACGCCACCGAGCCCAGCGCCACGGCGAGGACGATGAACGCCGAGAGCCGGATGCGCTCGATCACCGAGCCCGACAGGATCGAGGCGGTGGTGGCGGCGAACAGCGCAAAGGCGCCCCAGAACACGCCGGTGGCGTTGTCTGAGAGGTTCGGCCCCATCGCCATGTCCCACGGCCTGCCGGCGGCGCCGGCCTCGAAATCGGGGACGAACCCGCTCGGGAACGCGAGGTAGATCCACCAGCCGAAGAAGAAGAACGTCGGGATGATGAACGCCAGCGCGAGAATGTTCTTGATGCCCGAGGCGAGCACGTTCTTCTTGCGCGACGCGCCCATCTCATAGGCGAGAAAGCCGGCGTGGATCGCGAACATGAACGCGATGCACCACCAGTAGTAGACTTCCATGTTGATCGTCGTCGTCCAGCCGGCGCCCTCCTCGAGCGCCGCCACCTTCGCCGTCAACTCTGCGATCTGTTGCTCCATCACACTCTCCTGTCGCGCGGCGTGTTCCGACACGGTTCGGGCCGGGCCGGATGAGGCCGCGCATTTTCCCTGCAGGATAAACAATTCCCCATGAGGAAAAGCTTCGCGAGGGGTTTTGAGCGTTGGACCGGCAAATACCGGCATTCGGCTCACGATATCGCCAGCGTCGCCGCTATTTTGGGCAGTGTCGCCCACAAGGCGGTCAGACATGCCGCATTGCGTCGCTCTCCCGATTTCGGCGCAACCGACGCGCATGCGATGATTCGGCGTGTCTCATCTCCAAAAGACATTTCCTGTTGATAAATATTTTCGTATCAGATGAAACTGCGGGCGCACCTTGAGGGAGGCCCGACGTGCCCGCAGGCAGGAAGTCAGCATCGACAGGGGACGGCCCGTCTCATGTTCCGGCGCATGTCCATGTCGGCATCTTCGACTTCACCGGCGCCTTCCGCGAGAAGCGGCTGTCCGCCGCAGAGCACGCGCGCGCCCGCGCCCGGGGCTGGCGCTTCATCGACTGCCTGCCGTTCTGGATGCACGACGAGACCTGCTTCGCCGAGCGCGGCTTCGTCGACGAGGCCGTGACGCTCGACGACGGCCTGCGGCCCTACCCGTTCGAACCCGACGCCGCGCTGGCCGTCGCCGACTACGCCGGGCCCTCCGCCGCGATCTCGCCGCGCCCTGCGCTGAAGGCGATGGCGGCGAAGGCGGCGGAGATGGGGCTCGACGCGGCGGGCGGCTTCGAGTTCGAGACGATCTTTCTGGCGGAGGACGGCGCCTCGCTCCGCGCGAAGGGCTGGCGCGACCTGACGCCGGCCTTGCCGCACAACCGCTGCTGGTCGGGCCAGGCGCCGGCCGCCGACGCGGACTTCCTCGCCGAGATCCATGACGGCCTGCTCGGCGCCGGGATCGACCTCGCCCATCACTGCATGGAGCTCGGCCCCGGCTGCGTCGAATACAGCCTCGGCCCCTCGCCGATCGTGAAGGCGGCCGACGACGCGGCGCTCTTCAAGATCTTCACCAAGGCGATGGCGCGGCGAAGGGGCATGACGGCGAGCTTCATGGCCCAGCTCGACGCGGGCTTTCCGGGTCTCTGCGGCCACCTCTCGCTGTCGCTGACCGACCGCAAGGGCCGCCCCGCGCTCGCCGACCCCAAGGCGAAGGACGGGCTGAGCGCGCTCGGCCGCGCTTTCCTCGGCGGGATCGTGCAGCTCACGCCCGAACTGATGGCGATGTTCGCGCCCACGGTGAACGCCTACCGCCGCCTGCGCCCCGGCAACTGGGCGCCGCGCTCGGCGACCTGGGGGATCGGCAACTACTCCTGCGGCGTGCGCGTCGTGACCACCTCGCCGCAGGAGACGCGGCTGGAGTTCCGCCTGCCCGGCGCCGACGTCGCGCCCCACGCCGCGGCGGCGATGATGCTCGGCGCGGGCCTCTGGGGCGTGGAGAACGGCGCCGACCCCGGCCCGCCGACGACCGGCAACGGCCGGCTGGCTCCGGTTCCGGAGGGTCATGCGCTGCCGACCTCGCTGGAGGAGGCCGGCCGGCGCTTCAGGGCCTCCGCCGCCGCCCGAGCACTCTTCGGAGACGCCTTCGTCGACCACTACGCGGCCTACGTCGCCGCCGAGGCCGCCGCCTTCCACGCCCATGTCTCGGCCTACGAGCGGGCCCGTTATCTGGAGACGCTGTGATGACCGATCTCGAAGCCTTCGTCGAAGCCCCCGGCCGCAACGAGCATGTCGCCGAGGTGCGCCGCATGATCGACGCGCTCGGGATCGAGTATCTCTACCTCCAGTTCATCTCGGTGAACGGGCGGATCATGGGCAAGGGCATCCCGTCGGACCACTGGGAGAGCATCGCCGCCAAGGGCTTCCAGCTCGTCTACGGCGCCACGATGAACCTGTTCGTCAACCGCCACGGCGACTATCTCGGCTATGGCCCCGAGGCGGCCGAGCTCGTCGGCATTCCCGAGCCCGAGACCTTCTGCCAGCTGCCCTGGGACAAGCGCGTCGCCCGCGTCTGGTGCACGCTCTTCCGCAACCGCGAGGAGCGAGAGGCCGCCGGCGCCTTCCTCACCGCCGACTGCCGCGGCAACCTGCGCCGCCAGCACGCCGCCTTCACCGCCAAGACCGGCCTGCACATGCGCACCGGCGTCGAGCCGGAGATGATGTGGCTGAAGAAGGACGAGGCCGGAAACCCGAACGGCGGCGTCACGAAGCCGTGGTGCTATCACATCGACCAGTTCGAGATGCTGCGCCCGGTCTACATGCAGGTGATCAAGTACGGTCGCGCCATGGGCCTCGACATGATCCAGGGCGACCACGAGGACGCGCCGGGCCAGATCGAGCTCAACTTCACCTATGACGACGCGCTGCGCACCGCCGACCGGCTCAGCACCTACCGCCAGATCTGCGCGCAGGTCGCGCGCGAGCACGGGCTGATCGCCTGCTTCATGTGCAAGCCGTTCATGGGCGTGTCGGCCAACGGCTGCCACCACAACCTGTCGCTCTGGAAGGGCGGCGAGGACAGCCCCAAGCAGCTCGGCAAGACCGACCGCGCCGCCATGGAGCACGTGTTCCACTACCGCCACGGCGGCGAGAACACCTTCGATCCGGAGGGGACCGACCGGCAGATGCCGGGGATCGTCGGCCAGCACGCCATCGGCGGCATCGTCGCCCATCTCGACGCGCTCACCGCCATCGGCTGCTCCACGGTCAACAGCTACCGTCGGCTGTGGGACACCGGCTTCTGGGCGCCGGTCTTCAAGGACTGGGGCTTCCAGAACCGCACCACCGGCCTGCGCATCTCCGCGCCCGGGCGGTTCGAGTTCCGCTCGGTCGATTCGATGGTGAACCCCTACCTGATGGCCTCGACGCTGCTGCGCGCCATCGAGCACGGGCTCGACGAGAAGATCCCCTGCGGCGAGCCCGAGGAGCGCAACATCTACGCCGCCATGGAGGCCGGCAAGCTGGTCCAGAAGCTGCCGATGACGCTGGGCGACGCGCTCAAGGCGCTGTCGGCCGACGACATCCTCAAGGAAGCGATGCCCGGCGAGATGTTCCGCCTCTATCATGAGTACAAGACCGACGAGTGGGAGCGGTTCAACCACGACGTCTCCGACTGGGACGTGAAGACCTACCTCCACGCGCTGCCCTGACGGCGGCGCCAGAGCCGGGAGGCCCGCGATGGACGCGATCCACGACGCCGCGCGAGACGCCGCGCCGTTCATAGACCTCGCCGACCCGCGGCTTTCGCTGCGGGCGGAGAGCGTGATGGCCGCGCGGCGCGAGAGCTGGTTCGCGCGCACGCCCTACGGTCTCGCGGTGCTGCGGCACCGCGAGATGGGCGAGCTGCTGCTGCACCGCTCGCTCAGGCAGGGCAGCCACGCATGGCCGGCCCACAACAAGATCGGCGGCCCCTTCGCGGAGTGGTGGTCGCGCTCGATCATCAGCCAGGAGGGCGCCGACCACAGCCGCCTGCGCCGGCTCGCGAACCCCGCCTTCGCCCCGCGCCTGCTCGACGCCATGCGCCCGAAGTTCGAGGCGATGGCCGCCGAGCTCGCCGACGCCTTCGCCCCGGCGGGCCGTTGCGACTTCATGGCCGAGTTCGCGGACCCCTACGCGACGCGGGTGCTCTGCCTGATGCTCGGCCTGCCGCAGGAGGCCGCGCCGGAGATCCTGCGCTACGCCGCCGACATGGGGCTCGCGCTCGGCGTGGAGTGGCGCAAGCACGCCGAGCGCGTCGACGCCGCCACCGACGCGCTGTTCGCCTACGCCGACGAGGCCATCGCCGAGCGCCGCGCGCGGCCCCGCGACGACTTCATGACCGCGCTGGTGCAGGCGCGCGACGGCGGGGACCGGCTGAGCGAGGGCGAGCTGCGCGACATGGTGGTGATGCTGGTGATGGCCGGCATCGACACCACCCGCAACCAGCTCGGCCTCGGCATGGCGCTCTTTCTCGACCGCCCCGAGCAGTGGGCGCTGCTGGCGCGAGAGCCCGAGCGCGCCCGCGCCGCGGTGGAGGAGGTCATGCGCGCGCGCCCCACGATCACCTGGGTCACGCGCGAGGCGGTGGAGGATTTCGAGTATCAGGGCCTCGCCATCCGCAACGGTGAGACGATGCACCTGCTCTCCGGCGTCGCGGCGGGCGAGGAGGGCGTGTTCGCGCCGGGCTTCGACATCACGGCGGAGCGCGCGCGCCACTTCGGCTTCGGCGGCGGCGCGCACCACTGCCTCGGCCACGCCATCGCCCGCAGCGACATGGCGGTCGCCTTCTCGATCCTGCCGGCCCGGATGCCCAACCCGCGGGCGGACGGCGCCGCCGAATGGCTGCCCGACAGCGGCAACACCGGCCCCGTCAGCCTGCCGGTGGCCTTCGACGCGGGGTGAGGCCCCGCAAGACGCTTGCGCCGAAAGCTCTCGCAGGACCGCGCGCGGCGGCGTCGGCGGGCCTGCGCGGGCTTCAGCCTTCCGTCCTGCGTCGCCACTGAGCCATGAGGGCCGCGCCCCGCCTCGGGCGTGCGCTGCGCGACGGCCGAGAGGGGCGGTCTATGGCGCTGCGAAATTCAACCGATCCGCAGCTTGCCCCGCCGCAATGCGCCCTCCCTTGGGGCAACTGTGTTCCGCTCAGAGGCGCAAAGGCTGCTGAGAGCGGATCATTGCGTCGTTGATGACGAGCAGTTGGCGCCCTGCGGCGATGGGGGTGGTCTTTGGCGCCTCTCGCGGGGCGCTTGAGCCGTGCGCTCCCAAGAAGCGGATGATGCGCGCTGGGGCCGAACGCGTCGGGCCTACCGGCGACTGCGCCGCGACAGCGCCAAACCGGCGAGACCCGTCAGCAACAGCATGCCGCTCGCTGGGACTGG
>CAYGUQ010000024.1:0-4290 GCA_964352995.1 uncultured Rhodobacterales bacterium | reverse complement strand
CGGTGTGGGAACAGCGGTGTCGTCAAAGGCGAGATCAAAATTGAAACCAGACCGATTCACGCCGCCTGGGACCGCATACGGGCTGATCGCGGGTCCGCCCCCGATGTAGGCCAGCACGGGATAGGTGGTCTCACTGCCAAAGTTCGACGCCCAACCATCGAATTCAATCAGATCCAGCTTGCCGTTGCCGTTGTCGTCGTTGAAGAGGATTTGCAGCGTAAAGCCGATGGAGCTCACCCCATTCAGCGTCGCGGCGCTGGCGGAGCCGACCATCGCGGCCGCAAGCGCCAGCGAGCTGAGCAATACTTTGATTTTCGCCATCATTCACCTCCTGCGCCGAACCAAGCGCGACGCTTGCACGCGGAGGGCGACCTGTCACTCCAAGAACGACAACCGGTGGTTGAATTCACTTGGGCCTTCTTCAAGGCCGCAAGTCGCATGCGCCTGGTCGTAAGGTCGAAAAAATCAATACTTGATGCAAGTCTCCGCAAATAAAGTTAGATAATATGGCAATAAATAGGTTCCATTCTATCCCCTGTTGGGATACAAAAAACATTACAATCTTAATTGTGCGTATTATTGGAAACGCGTGTCAAAAAATTTTTCGAGTAAGGCAGTATTCAGTGGTTCATTGCCTTGAGCGATTCACGAGCGGACTCTGCCATGCCGCATGATTTCAGAACCCCTCCGGCCGCTCGCCGCGCACGATGCGAACCACCGCATCATGCGCGACCCGGTCGCTGGCCGGCGGATGTCGCTGCATCGGGCTGAGAACGCCTGCGCCAATGCGACTCACCGCATCTGGCGTCCCCGTTCGATCTGCGCCATAGATGTCGTATGTTGGATGCGACGGCATATCTGGGCGTGGCGCGCTCGGTAGGCGGGCGGCGCTGGGTCGGGCCGAGCGAGGCGGTGGAGCGGATGGGCGCCGCCATCGCCCAGCGCGCCGGCGTGGCGGAGGTCGTCGGCCGCGTCCTCGCCGCGCGAGGCGTCGCGCCCGACGAGGCGGCAGCGTACCTCGCGCCCTCGCTCAAGGCGCTGCTGCCGGACCCCTCGACCTTGCGCGACATGGACGCCGCCGCCGAGCGTCTCGCCCGCGCCGCGCGCGGGCGCGAAAGGATCGCCGTCTTCGGCGACTACGACGTCGACGGCGCCTGCGCCTCGGCCATTCTGGCGCGCTGGCTGCGCCATTTCGGCGTCGGCGCGACGCTCTACATTCCCGACCGCATCGACGAGGGCTACGGGCCGAACGACCCGGCGATGGCGGCGCTGGGCGCCGTCCACGATCTTGTGATCTGCGTCGACTGCGGCAGCCTCAGCCATGGCCCGGTCGCCGCGGCCCGCGCCGCGGGCGCCGACGTCCTGATCGCGGACCATCATCTCTGCGGCGAGACGCTGCCCGAGGCGCTGGCGGTGGTGAACCCCAACCGGCAGGACGAGACGGCGGGCCTCGGGCCGCTCTGCGCGGCGGGCGTGACGTTCCTGCTTATCGTCGCGGCCAACCGCGCGCTGCGGCGTCTCGGCGTCGCGACGCCCGATCCGCTGCCGCTGCTCGACCTCGTCGCGCTGGCGACCGTCGCCGACGTGGCGCCGCTCACCGGGCTCAACCGCGCCTTCGTGCGGCAGGGGCTGAAGGTGCTCGCCGCGCGCGGCAACGCGGGCCTGCGCGCGCTGGCGGACGGCGCAAGGCTGAGCGGCCCGCCGGGATCGTTCCATCTCGGCTACGTGCTCGGCCCGCGCATCAACGCCGGCGGCCGCGTCGGCGAGGCGTGGCTCGGCGCGCGGCTGCTCTCGACGGATGACGTCCGCGAGGCCGAGGCGATCGCCGCGCGCTTGGAGGCGTTGAACGAGGAGCGCCGCGCCATCGAGGCGGAGGTGCTGGCCGCGGCGCTCGCGCAGGCCGAGGCCAGGGGGGCGGACGGCCCGCTGGTGTGGGCGGCGGGGCCGGGCTGGCACCCCGGCGTCGTCGGCATCGTCGCGAGCCGCCTCAAGGAGCGCTTCAACCGCCCGGCGGTCGTGATCGGGCTGGACGAGGCCGGCGAAGGCAAGGGCTCGGGGCGCTCGACGCAGGGCGTCGACCTCGGCTCGTCGATCGCCGCGCTGGCGCGCGAGGGGCTGCTGCTGAAGGGCGGCGGGCACCGCATGGCGGCCGGGCTGACCGTCGCCGGCGACAGGGTCGAGCCCGCGATGGCGCGGCTGGCGGAGCTGCTGGCGCGGCAGGGCGCCGGCCGCGAGGGCCCTTCGGACCTGCGGCTCGACGGCGCCGTCGGCCCGGGCGCCGCGACCGTGGAGCTGGCGGAGACGCTGGAGCAGGCGGGCCCCTGGGGCGCCTCCGCCCCGGCGCCGCGCTTCGTCGCGCCCGCCGCGCGCATCGCCTCGGCGCGCATCGTCGGCGCGGGCAATGTCGCCCTGCGCCTGAGCGACGGCGGCGCGAGCCTCGACGCCATCGCCTTCGGCGCGCTCGACGCCCCGCGGCCCGGCGCCGACAGCCTCGGCGATTTCCTCCTCGGCCGCGCCGGGGAGCGCGCGCATCTCGCCGGCCGCCTGATGCTGGACGACTGGAAGGGCCGCCGCCGGGTGAAGCTGCAGCTCGACGACGCCGCGCCGGCCTGCTGAGCGGGCCTCAGCCCTCGCGCATCAACCTCGCGAAGCCGCCGGCATGCGCTGTGCGCAGCGCCGCGAGCGGCGCGGCGGCGGCGCCGAGCGCCACGGCGTCGCCCTCCATCCGCCCGACTGCGCGCGCCGGAACGCCGTGCTCGGCGGCCAGCGCCAGCACGGGGCCGGCGTCGGCCGCCGCGACGAGGTAGCGGGCCTGATCCTCGCCGAAGAACCAGCCCAGCGCCGGCAGGCCCTCGTCGGCGACCAGCGCCGCGCCGCAGCCCGCCGCGAGCGCCATCTCGGCCGCCGCCATCGCGAGCCCGCCGTCCGAGAGGTCGTGCGCGGCTGAGACCAGCTTTGCCGCGGCCAGCGCCCGCACCAGCCCCCCGGCCCTCGCCTCGGCCCCCAGGTCCACCGGCGGCGGCGCGCCCTCGGCGCGGTCGAAGAGGTCCGCCAGCAGCGCCGACTGGCCCATCCAGCCCGCCGTCTCGCCCAGCAGCACCAGCGCGTCGCCGGGGTCGGGGCGGATCGCCAGCATCGCCGAGAGGTCGCGCAGCAGCCCCACGCCCGCGATGGTCGGCGTCGGCGGGATCGCGGCGCCGTCGGTCTCGTTGTAGAGGCTGACGTTGCCCGACACGATCGGGAAGGCCAGCGCCCTGCACGCCTCGCCGATCCCTTTCACGCAGCCGACGAGCTGGCCCATGATGCGCGGCTTCTCGGGGTTGCCGAAATTGAGGTTGTCGCTGCACGCCAGCGGTTCGGCGCCGGTGGCGCAGAGGTTGCGCCAGGCCTCCGCCACCGCCTGCCGCCCGCCTGTCGCCGGATCGGCGAAGCAGTAGCGCGGGGTGACGTCGGAGGTGAAGGCGAGGCCCTTGGCCGTTCCGTGCACGCGCACCACGCCGGCGTCGCCGCCCGAAAGCTGCGCGGTGTCGGCCAGCACCTGCCCGTCATACTGCTCCCACACCCACGCCCGCGAGCAGTGGTTGGGGTGCGCCATGAGCTTCAGCAGCGCCTCGGCCGGGTCGATCTCCGGCAGCGGGCCGAGCGGCGGCGGGACCGGGCTCTCCTCCCAGGGGCGGTCGTATTCCGGGGCGGTTCCCGACAGGGCGGCGAGCGGGAGGTCGGCCTTCACCGCGCCGCGATGCCTCACGACGAAGCGGTCCTCGGGCGTCGTGACGCCGACCACGGCGAAATCGAGGTCCCACTTGTCGAAGATGGCCCGCGCCTCGGCCTCCTTCTCGGGATGCAGCACCATGAGCATCCGCTCCTGGCTCTCCGACAGCATCATCTCGTAGGCGGTCATGCCGGTTTCGCGGCAGGGCACCGCGTCCAGATCGAGCGTGACGCCGAGGCCGCCCTTGTCGCCCATCTCCACCGCCGAGCAGGTCAGCCCCGCGGCGCCCATGTCCTGAATCGCGACGACCGCGCCGGAGGCCATGAGTTCGAGACACGCCTCCAGCAGCCGCTTCTCGGTGAACGGGTCGCCCACCTGCACGGTGGGGCGTTTCTCCTCGATCGTGTCGTCGAACTCGGCGCTGGCCATGGTCGCGCCGCCGACGCCGTCGCGCCCGGTCTTGGCGCCGAGATAGACCACCGGTCGGCCGACGCCGGAAGCGGCGGCGTAGAAGATGGCGTCCGCGTCCGCGACGCCCGCCGCGAAGGCGTTGACGAGGCAGTTGCCGTCATAGCCGC
>CAYGUQ010000023.1:4103-20744 GCA_964352995.1 uncultured Rhodobacterales bacterium | reverse complement strand
GGCGGCCTGGAGGTGGCGCGGGAGGAGAACCGGCTGGCGCATTTCATCGCGCCGCTGCGCGAGGCCGGCTGTCGCGTCTCCATCTTCATCGCCGCAGACGAGCGGCAGATCGAGGCGGCGGCGCGAATCGGCGCGCCGGTGATCGAACTGCACACCGGCGCCTATTGCGAGCGCGACCATGACGGCGACGTCGCCGGCCGCGACGCGGAGCTGGAGCGGCTGCGCCGCTGCAGCGCCTTTGCGCACGGGCTGGGCCTGGAGGTCCACGCGGGGCATGGGCTGACCTACGAGACCGCAGGCCCCGTCGCCGCCTTTCCGGAGGTGATGGAGCTCAACATCGGGCACTTCCTCGTCGGCGAGGCGATCTTCTCCGGTCTCGACAGCGCCATCCGGCGCATGCGCGACGTGATGGAGCGGGCGCGGCGCGAGGCGTTCGGCGAGGGCGCGGCGTGACGCCCGGGGCGCTCGCCGCCCTTCTCGTCGCCGTCGGAACGGAGACGCCGTGATCATCGGGATCGGGACCGATCTGGCCGACATCCGCCGGATCGAGAAGACGCTGGAGCGCTTCGGCGACCGTTTCGTGCAGCGCGTGTTCACGCCCGTGGAGCAGGCGCGCAGCGACCGCCGCGCCGACCGCGTCGCGAGCTACGCGAGGCGATGGGCGGCCAAGGAGGCGTGTTCGAAGGCGCTTGGCACCGGTCTTCGCATGGGCGTCGCCTGGCGCGAGATGGGCGTGGTCAACCTGTCGAGCGGCCAGCCGACCATGGCGCTCTCAGGCGGCGCGGCGCAGCGCCTCGCCGCCATGGCCCCGCAAGGCCTCACGCCGCGCATCCATGTCACGATGACCGACGATCCGCCCTATGCGCAGGCCTTCGTGGTGATCGAAGCGCTCTGAAGGACGACGGCACGAAAGGCGCTCCGGTTGACAGGCAGAGACGCGCGCGCAACAAGCCGGGCGCAGGACCTGCTGAGCGCGGCTCGGCTCTGACGCAGGAAACACTCGATATGCGGGGCGACGGTCGCGGCATGGTTACTGGAAAGGTGAAGAAGAAGGAGGGCTTCCTCGAACTTCTCAAGACCATCGTCTATGCGCTGCTGATCGCGGGCGTGTTCCGAACCATCCTGTTCCAGCCGTTCTGGATCCCGTCGGGATCCATGAAGTCCACGCTGCTGATCGGCGACTATCTCTTTATCTCCAAATACGCCTATGGCTACTCCGCCGCGTCGTGCCCGACGGTATTCGGCGTGAACCTGTGCCCGTTCATCACCGGCCGCGTGCTGGCGAGCGAGCCCGACCGCGGCGACGTCATCGTCTTCAAGCATCCGCGGACCCAGGAGGACTACATCAAGCGCCTGATCGGCATGCCGGGAGACCGCATCCAGATGCGCCGGGGCGTGCTGCACATCAACGGCGAGGCGGTGGGCATGGAGCGCGACGGGGTTTTCCTCGACGACAGCGCCGGTTTCTGCAGCGACCGCCGAACCGTGGACGGCGAGACCGTCTGCGCGCTGGAGCGCTGGCGCGAGACGCTCCCGGGCGGCGTCGTGCACACCATCCTCAACACGGCGGACGGGATGGCGTTCGACGATACGCCGGAGTTCGTCGTGCCGGAGGGTCACTACTTCTTCATGGGCGACAATCGCGACAACTCGCGCGACAGTCGCGAGCCCCGCGCCTCTGGCGGCGTCGGCTTCGTGCCGTTCGAGAACCTGATCGGGCGCGCCGAGATCATCGCGGTCTCCGCCGACGGGCCGTTCTGGCAGGTGTGGGACTGGCGCTTCGGGCGCAGCTTCAGCGCGATCAACTGACCGCAATGGCGGGGATGCAATGAGCGGACGCGGCCCGGGCGCGGCGCAGGAACGCCTCGCCAAGGAGCGCGCGGCGCTGTTCGAGCGGCTCGGCCGCACGGTGGACGCCGGGCTGATCGACGCCGCCCTGACGCACCCCTCCGCCGCGAGCCGCGCGCGGCCGGACTATCAACGGCTGGAGTTTCTCGGCGACCGCGTGCTCGGGCTGGTGATCGCGGAGGCGCTCATGGCGCGGCACCCGGGCGAGGCCGAGGGCAAGCTCGCGCCGCGGCTCAACGCGCTGGTGCGGGCGGAGGCCTGCGCGCAGGCGGCGGCCTCCATCGACCTCGGCGCCCATCTGCGGCTCGACCGCGGCGAGGCGCGCGCCGGCGGCCGCAAGCGGACGCGCTCGCTCGGCGACGCGATGGAGGCGGTGATCGCGGCCGTCTATCTCGACGCCGGCTTCGAGGCCGCGCGCGAGGTGGTGCTGAAGCTCTGGGCGCCGCTGATCGCCGCGCAGGGGGCGGAGGCGCCGACGGAGCCGAAGAGCGCGCTCCAGGAATGGGCCGAGGCCCGGGGCCTGCCCCTGCCCGCCTATGACCTGCTCGCCCGCAGCGGCCCCGACCACGCGCTGCGCTTCGAGATCGAGGCGACCGTCGAGACGGAACAGGGCCCGCGTTCCGCGCGGGCGGAGGCGAGCTCGAAGCGCGCCGCAGAAAAGGCCGCCGCCGCGGCGCTGGTCGCGCGGCTCAGGGGAGACGAGAATGGCTGACGAGACGGCGGACAAACCGGCCGCCGATGCGCCGCGCTGCGGCTTCGCCGCGCTGATCGGCGAGCCGAACGCCGGAAAATCCACGCTTCTCAACAGGATGGTGGGGCAGAAGATTTCGATCGTCACCCACAAGGTGCAGACGACGCGCGCCCGCGTGCGCGGCGTCGCCATCGAGGGGCCGGCGCAGATCGTGTTCGTGGACACGCCGGGACTCTTCAGGCCGCGCCGCAGGCTCGACCGCGCGATGGTCGCCGCCGCCTGGGCGGGCGCGGACGACGCCGACGTCGTGTGCCTGATGATCGAGGCGCATCGCGGCCTGACCGAGGGCGTCGAGGCGATCCTCGGCGCGCTCGACGAGCACGCCGGCAACCGCCCCGTGGCGCTGGTGATCAACAAGATCGACCGGATGCGGCGCGACGCGCTGCTCGCGCTGACGGCGGAGATGAACGCCCGGCGCGCCTTCGCCGCCACCTTCCTCATCTCCGCGGAGAACGGCGACGGCGTGGCCGACCTGCGCCGCTGGCTCGCCGGCGCCATGCCGACGGGGCCCTGGCTCTACCCCGAGGACCAGATCGCCGACGCGCCCATGCGCGTCATCGCCGCCGAGATCACGCGCGAGAAGCTGACGCTGCGCCTGCACGAGGAGCTGCCCTATCAGCTCACCGTGGAGACGGAGACGTGGGAGGAGCGCGAGGACGGCTCGGCGCGCATCGAGCAGGTCGTCTATGTCGGGCGCGAGGGCCACAAGGGCATCGCGCTGGGCAAGAAGGGTGAGACGATCAAGGCGATCGGCTCGGCCGCCCGCGCCGACATCGCCGAGGCGCTGGGGCGGCCGGTGCACCTTTTCCTGACCGTGAAGGTGCGCCCCGACTGGGAGCGCGAGCGCGACCGCTACAGCGCCATGGGTCTCGACTTTCCCGAGGGAAACTAGCGGCTTGGCGGGCGTCACCACGGCGTTCTGGGTCTCCGCCTACCGGATGCGGCTGGAGGCGGCGGGGATCGGCGTCTACCTGACCAGGCGCGGCGACCCCGACGCCGGCGCGGTGCTGGTGAAGATCGCACGGCCCGACCGCACGGCGACGCTCTGGGGCCGGGCCTATGGCGAGGACGGCCGGCGGGTCTGGGCGGCGCTCGCCGAAGGGCCCGAGCGCGAGGTGGACGAGGCGGCGGCGCGGCAGGCGCGCGTCGACCCCGACGTCTGGCTCGTCGAGCTGGAGGACCGCGACGGCCGCACGCTGCTCGATGAGCCGGGCCTGTCGGAATGAGGCCCCTTCCCCGCCGGGCGTTCGGCCGGCCCGCGCTCTCGGGCGCAGCACGCTCAGGTGACCAGACACCCCATCATTCGTGATCCATGTGATGTAACGTCCGCGCCCGCCGCTCCGTATCGGATCATGAGCGGTGCGCCTGAATACTGTCTCCGCTCGCCAGTGCGCGACAAGGGAGCGGTGCGATGAATCATGGTTACACGAGTGGCGACAGCTGGATGCAGCGGACGCTCAGGCCTATTCCCGGCCTCGTCATTCAACAGACGACGGGCTGTTCCGTGCCCCTCGGCGCAAATAGCGGCGCCATTGGCGGTTTCACATATCGCCTCGTCGGGTATCGCGCCTCAATCATAGAATTTCTCATCCAGGAACGGTTCAGAACGTCGCTCTTCTACATCCGGAACGCCGAAGCCGACTACGCCGGCGCGACGATCCACATCAGACACGGCGAACCGAGCGCAACCCAGGCCGCGACGATGCGACAGGCTGCGCAGCAGGTGCTCGGCTCGGCTGCGCGCGGCGCCCCGCTGGTGGCCGCGCGCGCCGTCTACGACGCCGCCAGCCTCGCCGCAGGCGCCGTCGGCGACGGCCCGAGATCGTTGGCGACCCCGACGATGGCGGCGCTGCGCCAGCGCTACGTGCACGCCAACCCGGTCTATCGCCGCTTCTGGCGGCTGACGCGCGGGCGGCGCATCATCGTGGACGTCAAGGCCCACGCCGGCGGCCGCGGGACGCTGGGCCCCGATGAATGGAGTTCGCTGGGCGTGACGCAGATCGGATTTCACGCACTCGCGCAGAGAATTTCGGCGATAGCCTAGCTCCGGCGCGAGACGCGCGCCGCGGCTCTCCCCTCGACCTGCGCCCGACGCCTGCGTGCGAGGCGCGTCAGTCCGTCTTGCGCACCGGCCTGCCGCCGAGCGCCTCGTAGAAGCGCGTCCCCTGGCTGTCGTCATGCTTGCCGAAGCCGGCGCCGGAGGCCCCAAGGAACACCTGCAGCGCGGCGGCGGAGACGACCGCGGGGAACCGGCTGGCGCGGGCGGCGTCCATCACGATGCCGAGATCCTTGACGAAGATGTCCACGGCGCTGGAAGCGTCCTCACCCTCGGTCATCATGCGCGGACCGCGGTTGGCGATCATCCATGAACCGCCGGCGGAGACGTTGAGGATGTCGAGCACCTGCGCCGGCTGAAGCCCCAGATGGGCGCCGAAGCTCATCACCTCGGCCGCGACCGCGAGATTGCAGCCGGCGGCGAGCTGGTGGACCATCTTCATGGTCGAGCCGGCGCCCGGCGCGTCGCCCAGCCGCCAGACGGCGCCGCCCATCGCTTCGAGCAAGGGCTGCGCTGCGCTCCACGCGGCGTCGGACCCGGCCGCCATCATCGTCAGCGTGCCGGCCTCCGCGCCCACCGTGCCGCCCGAGACGGGGCAGTCGAGATAGGCCAGACCGAGCGCCTCGGCGTTCGCGCCGATGCGCACCGCGTCCGGCGGCGGCACGGTGACGCCGGAAAGGACCAGGGCGCCCTTCGGCAGCGCCGGCCCGGCCTCGGCCATCACCGCCTCAAGCTGCGCCGCGTTGACGACCATCACGACCAGCGCCTCGGCGCCGGCGCAGGCCGCCGCGATGGAGGGCGCGCGGTCGCCGCCCCGCCCCTCCAACCAGTCGAGCGCCGCACCGCTGAGGTCGAACCCCGTGACGCGGTGCTGGGACTTCAGCAGGTTCGCGGCCATGCCGCGCCCCATGGCGCCAAGGCCGACGAAGGCGACGTTCACTCCTTCACCGCGCCGGTCATTGCCGCCACGTAGTGCTCCACGAAGAAGGCGTAGAGGATCACCAGCGGCAGCGAGCCGATGAGCGCGCCCGCCATGATCGAGCCCCATCGGAAGATGTCGCCGTCGGTGAAGTTGGTCACGATCGCCACCGGAACGGTCTTGTTGCTGGCGTCGGAGATGAACACCAGCGCGTAGATGAACTCGTTCCAGCACAGCGTGAAGCAGAAGATGAAGGCGGAGATCAGGCCCGGGATCGCCAGCGGCAGGATGATCTTGATCAGGATCTGCCAGCGCGTCGCGCCGTCGATCAGCGCGCACTCCTCAAGCTCGTAGGGGATCGTCTTAAAGTAGCCCATCAGCAGCCAGGTGGAGAACGGGATGAGGATGGTTGGATAGGTCAGGATCAGTGCGAAGGGCGTGTCGAACAGGCCATACTGCACGATGATCATCGCCAGCGGGATGAACAGGATCGAGGGCGGCACGAGATAGGCGAGGAAGATCAGCCCGCCAACCCACTGCGCGCCGCGGTAGCGGATGCGCACGATGGCGTAGGCCGCGCCGATGCTCGCGATCAGCGACAGGATCGTCGCGCAGACCGAGACCATCATCGTGTTCCACAGCCATGTGGGATACTCGGTCTCGAAGAGCAGCGCCTCGATGTGCTTGAGGGTCGGGTTCCACGTCCAGAGCGGGAAGCTGCCGTCAAGGTCGATCAGCTCCTGGTCGGGCTTCACCGCCGTAAGGCCCATCCAGTAGAACGGGAAGATCAGCACGATCATGATCAGGCCGAGCGGCAGCCAGAGATTGACGAGCCGCGCGCCGCGCGTCTCCAGATAGTCCATGCCCTCGGTGGCGTCGTCCTTCTCGGTCGTCGCCGCCATGGCGCTGGCGGACGTGCGGGACGCGTCAGTCATCGGAGCCTCCGCTCTGCCATTTCCGCCGCTGCAGGCCGAACCACGAGAACATGATCGCGGCGAGCAGGAACGGGATCATGGCGGTGGCGATGGCGGCGCCCTCGCCGAGATTGCCGCCGAGAATGGCGCGCTGGTAGCTGAGCGTCGCCATCAGGTGCGTCGTGTTGAACGGGCCGCCGCGGGTCAGCACCCAGATCAGCTGGAAGTCGGTGAAGGTGAAGAGCACCGAGAACGTCATCACGACGGCGATGATCGGCGTCAGCAGCGGGTAGGTCACGAACCGGAAAAGCTGCCAGCGCGTCGCGCCGTCGATCGTCGCGGCCTCATAGAGCGAGCCGGGGACGGTCTGGAGCCCCGCCAGCAGCGTGATCGCGATGAAGGGCACGCCGCGCCAGATGTTGGCGAAGATCACGCTGGCCCGCGCCATGGTCGCGTCGCCGAGCCAGTTGATCTGGTAGTCGATCAGCCCCATCGCCTGCAGCAGCCAGGTGAGGATCGAGAACTGCGTGTCGAAGATCCACCAGAACGCCACCGCGGACAGCACCGTCGGCACGATGAAGGGGATCAGCACCACCGCGCGGATGATCGCCTTGAACGGCATGTTCCGGTTCAGCAGGATCGCGAGATAGAGGCCGACCGCGAACTTAATGACGCTCGCGACGGTGGTGTAGAGCAGCGTGTTGAAGACGCTGAGCCAGAAGACGCTGTCGCCGGCCAGCCACTCGTAGTTCTCGGTCCCGATGAACTCGCCGGGTCGGCCGATCTTGCTGTCGGTGAACGAGAGCCAGACCCCGAGCCCCAGCGGATAGGCGAGGAACAGGATGAGGAAGGCCATCGCCGGGAGCATGAACCACAGGCCGAGCCAGTTTCGGTTCGTCTGAAGGCGCGCCCACGCGGAAGTCTGCGCTGGCGCGCTCCGGGGAGGCGTTATCGCGGCGTCGGCCAAGGGCGTTCTCCCTGAGGCGCGCTCGGGCGCCCCTCGGGGCGCCCGGCGTCCGGTTGTCGTGGGCTCAGCGGTAGATGCGCTGGGCCTGCCGCTCGGCGACCTTCATCGCGTCCTGCGGCGTGGAGCGGCCGGAGCAGGCGTTGGCGATCATGCTCAGCACCACGAAGTCGGCCAGCGCCGAAGCCGCCTTCTCGCCCACCGAGCCCTTTCCGCCGGCCGTCAGCGTCCGCCACGCGGCGGGCTTGGCCGGGGCGAGCTTGGGGTCGGAGGTCCACACCGAGAAGTCGTCGCCGGCCTTCACCGAGTGCGACAGGTAGGCGACGGCGCCGTTGAGCCACGGGCCGTAGTTCTCGGCCTCCATCATGAACTGCATGAACGCCTTCACCGCGTTGGGATACTTGGTGTAAGTCATGCCGAGCAGCGGATAGCAGATGTGGAACTCCGTCGGCGAACCGGCCGGGCCCACGGGCCAGTAGGCGTGGTCCATGTCCCCTGCGATCTCGGCCATCTTCGGCGCGGCGGCCTTGGCGGCGTCGTCGGCGTCGGCTCCCGGCTGGGCCCCGCGATTGGCGGCGGCGTAGATCGAGACGCCGTTGTTGGTGAGCCAGACCTCCTCGGCCAGGAACGCCTTGTTGTTGAAGCTGTCGTTCCAGGACGCGGTGCCGGGGATCCAGCTGTCGTAGAGGTTCTTGGCGTAGACGAGCGCCGCCTCGGTCTCCGGCGAGTTGATGACGACGTTGTCGTTCTCGTCGACCAGCTGCCCGCCATGGCTCCACAGGCACCAGTGCACCCAGGCGTTGCCGTCGCCCGACGCGAAGCCGAGCGCCATGCCGGCCGGCTTGCCGATGCGCTGCAGGCCGCGGTTCAGCTCCAGGAAGCCCTCGGTGTCGCCCGGCATCTCGGAGAAGCCGGCCTCCTTCATCGCGGAGATGCGATAGTTGATCAGGTTGGCGTTGTAGGCCACCGGCAAGCAGATCCACTTGTCGCCCGAGGTGCCGTAGGTGACGGCGGTCGGCGCCCAGCCGCCATACTTGTTCCCGATGTAGTCGGCGACGTCGCTGACGTCGATGCACTGGTCGGAGAAGAGGTGCGGCAGCGAGTAGAGGCCCCAGAACATGTCCGGCCCCGACCCGACATTCGCGGCGACCGAAGCCTTGGGCTGCACGTCGTCCATGCCCTCGCTCAGCACGTCCACGGGCACGCCGGTCGCCTCGGTGAAGGCGGCGACCAGCTTGAGGAAGCTGTCCTCCTCGGACTGGATGAAGCGGCGCCAGCGCAGCAGCTGCAGCGTCGCGCCCTCTTCCGGCGCATGCAGCATCGAGGTCTGCGCCCAGGCCTTGGCCCAGCCGGTCAGCGAAGTCGCCATCGCGAGCGCGCCGGTGGCGGCGGTGCTGCGCAGGAGCGAGCGGCGTGTCAGGTTCATCGGTGTTCCTCCCCTTTCGTATGCGCCGGAGTCCCGCTCCGGTCTGGTCGTTTCCGTCCCGGCCCCGCCGACGCCTCAGGCGCGCAGGCTGAGCCCCGTGGCGGCGTCGAAGAGATGCGCGTGCGCGAGGTCGGGCGAGAGGCGGATCGTCTCGCCCGGCTTCAGCGCCACGCGCTCCCGGAACACCGCGGTGATCTCGTCGCGGCCATGGCGCGCCGAGACCTGCACTTCCGCGCCGGTCGGCTCGGTCACCACGACCTGGGCTTCGAAGCCGTGGGCGTCTCCGGTCAGCGTCAGGTGTTCGGGGCGCACGCCCATCACCACCGGCCGCCCGTCCTCCAGCCCCGGCGTCTCGGGGGCGGCGACGGTCTCGCCGTGCTCGGTGACGACCGTCATGCCGGCGCCGTTGCGCTTCGCAACGCCGGTCAGGAAGTTCATGGCCGGCGAGCCGATGAAGCCGCCGACGAAGACGTTGCGCGGGTTGTCGTAGAGGTCGAGCGGCGCGCCGATCTGCTCGACGTGGCCGCCCTGCATCACGACGATCTTGTCGGCCATGGTCATGGCCTCGATCTGGTCGTGGGTGACGTATATGGTGGTTCCGCCGACGCGCTGGTGCAGCGCCTTGATCTCCGTGCGCATCTGCACGCGGAGCTTGGCGTCGAGGTTAGACAGCGGTTCGTCGAACAGGAACACCTGCGGGTCGCGCACGATCGCGCGGCCCATCGCGACGCGCTGGCGCTGGCCGCCGGAGAGCTGGCGGGGGTAGCGCTGCAGCAGCGGCGTCAGGCCGAGGATCTCGGCGGCCTCGGTGACGCGGCGGTCGGTCTCCTCCTGCGGCGCCTTCCGCAGCCGCATCGAGAAGGCCATGTTCTCGAACACCGTCATGTGCGGATAGAGCGCGTAGTTCTGGAACACCATGGCGATGTCGCGCTCCTTCGGCGGCGCCATGTTGACCATGCGCTCGCCGATCCAGAGCTCGCCGGAGGTGATCGACTCCAGCCCCGAGATCATGCGCAGGAGCGTGGACTTGCCGCAGCCCGACGGGCCGACCAGCACCACGAACTCGCCGTCCTCGATGTCGATTGAGACGCCGTGGATCACTTCGGTCACGCCGAAAGATTTCCGGACGTCCCGGACGACGACTGACGCCATGCGCGCACCCTCCCCAGGGCAATTTCCTTGGCGCGCCGGTTGGCCCGACGTCGCAAGGGGCAGCATTCCGCCCCGCCGTCGCGCAGTCAAGGACTTGTTAAATCGATTTAACGTGAAGCCTTGCGCGTCGCTGTCGCAGGCCCGCCGCGCAGCGCGCGGGTCTTGCGCGGCGGCCCCGGCCGGCGCATCACGGCCGCGTGCGTGCGCGACACGGCGCCCGGCGAGAGGAGAGCGACAGGATGGCGGCGACCTACGCTGCGCCCCCCGGCGGCCTGCCGGGCCAGACGGCGCTGCTGAGCGACAGGGCGGTCTTCACCGAGGCCTACGCGGTGCTGCCGAAGGGCGTGCTCCGCGACATCGTGACGAGCCGCCTGCCCGGCTGGCGCGGAACCCGCGCCTGGATCATCGCGCGGCCCATGACCGGCTTCGCGGAGACCTTCGCGCAGTATGTCGTTGAGGTCGCGCCCGGCGGCGGCTTCGACGGGCCGGGCTCGCCGGAGCCGGACCCCGCCGGCCAGGCCGCGCTCTTCGTCATGGGCGGCGCCGCTGCGCTCACGATCGACGGCGCGCCCCATGCGCTGCAGCCCGGCGGCTTCGCCTACATCCCCCCCGGCGCGGCGTGGACCCTGCGCGCCGACGGCGCCGAACCCTGCGTCTTCCACTGGATCCGCAAGGCCTGGACGCCGGCGCCGGGCCTCGGCGCGCCGGAGCCCTTCGTCGCCCAGGAGGCCGACATCGCGCCGGACCCGATGCCGGGGACGGACGGCGCCTGGGCCACGACCCGCTTCATGGACCCCGACGACCTGCGCCACGACATGCACGTGACCATCGTCACCATGCGCCCCGGCGCGGCGATCCCGTTCTGCGAGACGCATGTGATGGAGCACGGCCTCTACGTGCTGGAGGGCAAGGCGGTCTACCGGCTCAACCGAGACTGGGTGGAGGTGGAGGCCGGAGACTTCATGTGGCTGCGCGCCTTCTGCCCGCAGGCCGCCTACGCCGGCGGACCTGGCCCGTTCCGCTACCTGCTCTACAAGGACGTGAACCGCCACCCCGCGCTGCGTATCGGCTAGCCGCGGCGGATCACCAGGACGACACGACGACGAGGTCCTGAAGATAGCTCGCCAGATGTTCGCGGGCGATGACGACATTGCGGATCGCGGAACCGCCGAGGCGCTCCGCGCCGCCCCATGTCCACAATGTCAGCCTGACTTCGGTCTCCGAGACCTCGGCTTCCTGAATGACGACCCAATGGTTGTAGATCTGGCCCTTGTCGGCGCCGCTTCGCGCGCTCGGGCCCTTGGCGGTCGCGTCCGCATCGGCGATGTCGCCGAAGACCGAAGCGAGCGCCCACGCGCCGGAGCCGACGTTGGCGAGGCCGTCGCAGATGTCCGGGACCATCGTCGTCTTGACCCCTTCGACCTCAGGCGCCAGCGGCAGGAGCGCGGCCTGCGGGTTCAAGAAGGCGGTGCAGCGGAATACTTCGAACTCGCAGCCGATGATGTCCTTCAGGATGAAGGCGAGGTTGTTGGTGCGCAGGGCGAGGTGGCCCACCCGGCTCCAGTCCGACAGCACGCCGGCCGGCGCGAAGGAAGCGTTGAACTCGAGCTTCTCCGCCATGTACCGGCTCTGCGCCAGTTTCCATAACATGTAGCCGATGCCGCGTGAGAGGCAGTAGTCCACAAAGAAAATCGGAAAGGTTCCACTGTACTTTGATTTTGCAACACTTCTATCTGGCGCACGAAGATCGGCATAGGCTTGCTTGAAGAAATATCTGTCCTCCGAGTCCTCCGTCTCTCTGATCGCCGCCTCCAGATTCCCGTAGCTGCGCGTCTCCATGACTTGCGCGCGGGCGGCCTCGTGAGTGACGTAGTTGTCGAACATCCGCTGGTACTTGCGCGCGAGGTAGCGCAGGCTGATGCGCTGCGCGGCGCCCTTGCTCGTCTTGAAGGCGTCGGAGCCGTCCCCAAACACCTCCGAGAACGTCGCGCGGAAAAGGTCGTCCGCGCGCGCGGGATTCTTCGATAGCAGGCAGAAGACGATCGAGGTGGTCCCGCAGATGCCGAAAGCGTCCTGCGCGATCGATGTGGGCGTCTTCTGGATATGCGCATAACGGCCGCGAACGGCGTCGGCGTCGGCGTCGGCGAAGGCGATTATCGCGCGCTCTTCCATCTCGACGCAGACCGGGCAGCGGTTCCGGCTGGCCGACGAGGGCGTATAGTCCGGGTGGCCGTACTTGCATCTGGCCATGTCGACCCCTTCCCACGGCGCAGGGGCGCAGCGTTGCGCACCCTTACGTTACGTGAAGACGGCCGCCAGGTCGACCGGCGATGCGACGCGATCCGATGCGTCCGAAGGGATGGTGCCCGGGGGCGGATTCGAACCACCGACACGCGGATTTTCAATCCGCTGCTCTACCAACTGAGCTACCCGGGCGACTGCCTCAGCAGTGGCGGCGGGATTAGCACCGGCGCGCGGGGGCGTCCAGACCCCAACGCGCCGAAAGCACCGACAAAATCGCGCGGCGCATGTCAGGGTCGGCAGGCGGCAAGCGCGGCCGCCAGCGCCGCCGTCTCCAGCGGGACCGGGGCGCCTTTCATCGATGAGGAGAGCGCAGCGGCCTCTGCGACGTCGGCCTCCGCGCCGGCGAGGTCGATGCGCGGCAGGCCCTCGGCGTCGGCGAAGGCGGCGAGCGTCTCCCACCCCTGCGCGGGCGCGCCGCCGAGCGTCGCGGCGATCCAGCCGCGCACCTCCCGGCAGCGCGGGGCGACGGGATGATCGGTCGGCAGCGCAGCCTCGGTTGCGGCGAGCACCGGCCCGGCGAGGCGGCCGCAGATGGCGCCGTGCGCCAGCGTCGTGCGCCCGCCGATGACGCCGGCGAGCCCGTGCACCGCGCCGAGCTTGGCGTTGGCGAGCGCCAGCCCGCCGCAGAGGCTCGTGAAGGCCATGTCGGCGCGCGCGCGCGCCCCGGCCGCGCCGCCCTCCCCCGCCAGCAGCCGCGGCAGCGCCGCGAGGCCGCGCGGGATCGCATCCCGGCAGAGCGCATCGGTCAGCGGGTTGGCCATGCGCGACAGGTAGGGCTCGATCACCTGCACCACCGCGTCGAGGCCGGAGGCGAGCGCGACGTAGCGCGGCAGGCCGACGAGCAGCTCGGGGTCCACCAGCGCCAGCGCCGGCAGCAGGCGCGGGTCGCGCAGCGAGACCTTGCGGCCATGCTCCGGCGCGCCGAGCACGGCGTTGGCGGTGACCTCGGCTCCGGTTCCTGCGGTGGTGGGAATGGCGACAAGCGGCAGCACCGGCGCCGTCAGCGGCAACCCGCGGCCGACGACCTCCAGATGGTCGAGCGGGTCGCCCGCCTCCGCGAGGCCGGCGACGGCCTTGGCGAGATCGAGCGCGGCGCCGCCGCCCACGCCGATCACGACGTCGGCGGCGAAGGCCCGCGCCGCGGCGGCGGCTGCCTGCGCGTGCGCCACGGTCGGCTCGCCGCCGCAGGGGTGGGCGAGCGCGGCCATGCCGGCGGCCTCCAGCCCCTCGACCAGCCATGCCGCGCGGGCGGGCGTCGCGCCGGTCACGACGAAGGCCCGACGGCCCATGGCGGGCGCGGCCTCCAGCGCCTGACGCGAGACGCCGGCGCCGAAGGCGATGCGGGCGGCTGTGGCGAAGGCGAAGGGGCTCATCGCTCAGGCCCCCGCCAGCCTGCGCAGCCTCCGCGAAACGCCCGGCGCGCCGGGCGCGGCGGCGGCGCCGCGATCAGTCGCTCTTGAACGGCGCATAGACTGGCGTCTTGCCGCCCTCGAACACTATCCGCGCCGACTGGCGCGGCGCCCCTCCGGTGAACTCCAAAAATAACGCACCGCCTTCTTTTTCCCCAAACTTCTTCTTGAAGTAGTCTTCAATCGCGAAAGTCTGGCGTTTCGTCTGTCGCGACCGCAGGAACGAGCGGAGCAGGGGGCAGAAATCAGGCTCGGCGTCGCTCGTCAACCAGCCGTTGAAGTTCTCCGGCGACCGCCAGTCGTCGGGGGTCAGACCGCCGCCCTCGGCGGCGAGCGGCGCATTCATGTCGAACATGTAGTTCCAGAGCTGGATCAGCGACGAAGTCGCTGCGCTATCGTTCCGGCGCTTGTTGAGCCACCGGGCGATCGCCTTGAACACTGCGCCGGCCTGATGCTTCGGCACGGTCTGCAGGGCGCCCGCGTTCACCACGGCGTACCATTGCAGCCGGTGCGTGAACTCGCCATGCTTCTCCCCGGCGCCGATGTCCTTGAAGTGCATGCCGTTCTGGATCGTCTCCTTGAACACGTTGCCGTAGACGAACCCGGCGAAGGTCGGCAGCTTCTCGGGCACGGTGAAGCCGTGTCTACCCTCGAAATTGGCGAGCGCTTTCGTGAGCAGCTTGCTGAAATTCGGGTCTTTCGGGGTGGTCGGGCCCTTGTCCCTGAAGTGGGCGATCGCCGCCTTCGACTTGTCTCGGAACCAGAAGCCGCCGATCTGCGCGGTCATCTCGCCCTCGAGCTCGCGCAAAGCCAGCTTGATCTTCTCGCGATAGTCGGGCTCGGAGAGATACGCGCCCATCAGGGCGAAGTCGGCGAAGTTCGGGTCGGCGGCGATCGGGATGGTCGCGCCCATGTAATCGGCTGTGACCGGTGTGGCGTCATAGTGCGTGAAGGCGCTCCTGAGCACCTTCGACATCGCTTCGAGAGAGGGCATGGCTTCCTCCGGCGGCGGGCGATCCCCGGCAGGCGACCTGGAGCCGGCTCTCTCTGGCGGCGGTCCGCCCTGCGCCGCCGTCGCCGGCGCGGATGCGACCGGAGATTGAACTCTGGCCGCGCGCACCCGTCATGGCAAACGATTTCGCGCGCAGCGCTCGGTCCGCCCCCGCCCTGTCGCGAGCGGCGCGGCGGGGGAATTCAGGCGGGCGCCCCGGACGTCACGCCGAGAGCGTCCGGCGCACCGCGTCGCGCCAGCCGGCGTACTTCCTGTCGCGCCGCGCCGGGTCCATCGAGGGGGTGAAGCGGCGGTCGAGCGCCCAGGCCTTCGAGAACTCCGCCTGCGCGGGGTAGACGCCCGCCTTCATGCCGGCGAGCCACGCCGCGCCGAGCGCCGTCGTCTCCAGCACCTTCGGGCGGTCGACCTTCGCGCCGAGCATGTCGGAGAGGAACTGCAGCGCCCAGTCGCTCGCCGTCATGCCCCCGTCCACCCGCAGCACGATGTTCTCGTCGGCGGGATAGTCGGCGTGCATCGCCTCGAGCAGGTCGCGCGTCTGGTAGCCGACGCTCTCCAGCGCGGCCTTGGAGATCTCGGCGGGGCCGGTAGCGCGGGTCAGGCCGTAGAGCGCGCCGCGGCACTCGCTGTCCCAGTAGGGCGCGCCGAGGCCGGTGAAGGCGGGCACGAGATAGACCTTCTGGTTGGGGTCCGCCTGCTCGGCGAGCCCCTGGGTCTCGCTGGCGTGGCGGATGATCTTGAGCCCGTCGCGCAGCCACTGCACCACCGCGCCGGCGATGAAGATCGAGCCCTCCAGCGCGTAGGTGGGCTTGCCGTCGAGCTGATAGGCGATGGTGGTCAGCAGGCGGTTCTTCGAGGCGACCGGCGTGTCGCCGGTGTTCAGCACCGCGAAGCAGCCGGTGCCGTAGGTGCTCTTGACCATGCCGGGCTCGAAGCAGGCCTGACCCACGGTCGCGGCCTGCTGGTCGCCGGCGACGCCCATGATCGGTATGGGCCGGCCGAAGAGGTCCGCTCGGCTGTCGCCGAAATGCGCCGCGCTGTCGCGCACCTCAGGCAGCATGGCCACGGGGATGTCGAGCAGGCGGCAGATGTCCTCGTCCCAGCGCCCGCGCCGGATGTCGTAGAGCAGGGTTCGCGCGGCGTTGGTGGCGTCGGTGACGTGGCTGGCCCCTTCGGTGAGCCGCCAGATGAGGTAGCTGTCGACCGTGCCGAACAGCAGCTCCCCCGCCTCGGCCCTCGCCCGCGCGCCCTCCACGTTGTCGAGCAGCCATGCGAGCTTGGTGCCGGAGAAGTAGGGGTCGAGCAGCAGGCCGGTGCGCTCGGTCACCATCGCCTCATGGCCCTCGGCGCGCAGGCGGCGGCACAGCTCGGAGGTGCGCCGGTCCTGCCAGACGATGGCGCGGTGGATGGCGCGGCCGGTCGCCTTCTCCCAGACCACCACCGTCTCGCGCTGGTTGGTGATGCCGATGGCGGCGATGTCGTCGGCGCGCACGCCGGCCCGCTCCATCGCCGCGCGGCAGGTTCCGGCGACGGTGGACCACAGGTCGTCGGGGTCGTGCTCGACCCAGCCGCTGTCGGGGAAATGCTGCGGGAACTCCTCCTGGGCCGAGGCGACCACCTGCATGTCTGGGCCGAACAGGATGGCGCGGCTGGAGGTCGTGCCCTGGTCGATGGCCAGGATATGGGTCATGGAGCGTCTCCCCTCGGGTGGCGTCGTCCTCGCGTCCGCACGGCTCGCGGCGCTGGGCGCGGGGCCGGATGCGCGTTGGCGGGAGCGTCGCGCCGCCCCCGCATGGCCCGGCGGCCGCAGTATAGCGGCCGCTGCGCCGGAAGCCATGCGCAGGCGCCGGCGAACTTCGGCTCAGGCCCCGGAGCTGCGCATCGGCAGG